>JAZBNU010000168.1:0-6810 GCA_036350815.1 Desulfopila sp. | reverse complement strand
TCTTCGACGTCTATGGTCAAATAGTTGCTGGGATTCATAGCACCTTATGATACCATGAGCATCGGTGGAATTCCACGAGTTTTTGGGCTGCTTTGACTGTGAAGGAAGAGTGGCCCCTGGATGTTGGTTACGATATTGTAATTAGCATCCAGCGGGGCGGGGGTGCATCATTTTTTTATTCACCACTTTCCTTGGGATCTCCATCGCCTGACTGGATCAGAAGGAAGTTTATAATCGGCAGTATATTGGGGGTGTTCTGTTGAGCTTCCTCTTCCGGTTGGGGTAAGGATTCCTGTACTCTGATTGAAATGGTTGACGGCAGACTGGTTGCTCCAAAATCATCGGTTACGGTAAGAGAGATCTTGTAGTCGGCACTCTGGGTGAAAGTGTGTTTCACATTGCGGCCGGAGGCTGTCGAGCCGTCACCGAAATTCCAATTGTAGGAGACGATCCGGCCGTCTTCATCATAGGAGTCACCGCCGTCCATGCTGATTCTTAAAGGCAGCGTGCCTTTCCTGGATGTGATTGTAATAACGGCAACCGGGCGTTTGTTGGTGGTGGTTGGCTGCTGCACCAGTACTGGAGTGCTTGCCGAGTTTGTAAGGCCGCCATCATCGGTGACAGTAAGAGTTGCCTGGTAGGTTCCTGGGGTTGTGTAGGTGTATGCCACTGTTGCTCCGGTGGCCTGACCGCCATCTCCAAAGGTCCAGTTGTAAGAGAGAATAGTTCCATCGCTGTCTGTTGAGCCGCTGCCGTCGAAGGAAACCTGCAGCGGAGATTCCCCGACACTAGAGGATGAGGATAGAACCGCCGTAGGTGGGCTGTTTTGCGCGGCTGCTTCTGTTACCGCGATGCTCATATCCTTTAGGGCGAAAGCTCCCAGGGAGTCTGTGACCCTGAGGCGAACTGTATAGGTACCGGCAGCAAGGAATGTATGATTCACCTGGGCCCCTGTTGCCGTATCACCGTCACCAAAATCCCATTGGTAGGAGACGATGTCTCCGGTAGAGCTTGAGGCATCGAATGTGGCTACAAGAGGTGCATTTCCCCCGGTGGTATTGGCAGCTATATGCGCCGTAAGGTCTGGAAGATCTGCGCTGAAATGGTAGGTGAAAACACCAGAAGGATGGCTTTCCGGGCCGTTTTCGATATACGAGGTAATAGTGAACCAGGTCTCGCCGTCGGCTGCATCCACACTGCAATCGGCCGATGTCGCTTCAGGATTGTCTATCTGGCAAATCAGAAGGTCTTGATGGTAGATGCGATAGCCGGATATATACTCATTCTGCGTGTCTTCCCAGGTGAAGCGGACAGTACGCAGCTGTGCCTCGGCCATGGCGGGCAGAAAAATGATGAAAACGGCGAGTAAGAGTGTGTTTTTCAGGTTCATGTCGGAGAATATGCAAAAAATCGGCCACCTGATGATATTTTGTATATATCGCTGTTATTGGTTAAAATAAATTTTATGCGAAGTACAGTTTGGTTACGATATTGTAACTTGAGGGGCAGTCTGGGTTTTGCCGGTGAAATACCCCTTGAGCAGTGCTGTAAGGCACCTTTCCTGCCGTGTCGGGTGCATGGAGGAAAATTGCTGTTTCGCAGTGCAAGATTCCGGGCGGATGGTTTGTCAACCGGTCCGGGGTGGGTCAGTTCTCCTTGTTTCGGGAATTGGTTATGGCCCAATTGAGCCATTCGATCTGGCGGCTGGAAAAGCCGTCTTTTTTCGATTCTACAAAGGCCTGCAGGCTCTCGGTGTCATTGAAGGTGACGGAATAGTATCCTGAAGAGTGTGCCCCCCTGCCGAGAAGCGTTATCTTTTCTTCACTGTCGAAACCAAGAATCAGTTCGAGGTTCTCATAGGTGATTGATTGAGGCGTTCTGGTGATATTGCCGTATTTGGCATCCATTCTGTCCTGGTAGAACTGGTTTGCTATGACCACAACCAGTATCAGGGCGACTGCAGCGACAACAGCAGTCATTTTTGTAGCGGTCTGGGAATTGAAGAGATCTTTGAGCGACCAGGGAATATGACTGCGGATGCCTGCTGCTATATTGCTTTTGGATGCAAGTACCGGGCGGAGCAGCTTGCCGGTGTATTTTTCAATGTCCGACACAGCCTCGGCATCCGATGGATCGACCATGGCGATTCTGAGGGTGTTGTTTTCTTCATACTGCAGAGGGATGACGCTATATTTAAGGCAGAGATAGCGCGGCAGGACCTTTTTGACCTGATTGCTTAACTCGTTTTCTATGTTGACAATGGGCAGATCGAGCTGCTGCGAGAGGACTTCGTGCAATTGCTCTTCCGAGATCAGTCCCATTTTGATTAAAAGGTATCCCAGTCTGCGATTGCCTCCAACCTGAAGACGAAGGGCTTTGTCGAGATCAGATTTTGAGATGAGATTTGCTTCTGTGAGAAGATCTCCAAGGCGCTTTTTTGTGGTCATTGGCTGCCTCCCTTGAATACACAGGGAATAAAATTGATGGTTCCAGCCCGGTGGGGCTTGTTCTGTCGGCCGGGAAAGAATGCTGAAGGTCTCTCCTACGTGGATTCGGCATACAGCGATTGCCTGGCTGCATTGCTTAATAGTATATCAGCAGCAATTTTTGTTCCAGGAGAATTTTTACAGCTGCAGTGTGCCCAGGGAAAAAGGATACTGGGATTGTTCTCTCTGTGTCATGCCTTGAAAGTTTTTCTCTGTAGAGCTTCTTTTCCCGTTGGCCTTTTCTTTATCTTCATCTTTGGAATCCGATAATCTGGAAAAGAGTGGAAAAACCCTTGTGGCCGTGGATCGAGTGGGCTTTTCTGAAAAAAAAAGGTGCGAAAAAATAAGAGCAATATCATGAAAGTCTTTTGGGTGTTTGTGGAAAACATATAAATATCAATATCATGAGCGTAAAGCGAAGATGCCTTGTCCGGTTTTCTTGATATTGAGGCGGAAAATCCGGAATTCTGGAATTTTGTTTTGGAACGGGGCTTTTTGGGTGGTGCATCAGCAGTTGGTGGAGTTGAAAAAGAAAGATTGTCTTCATTTTCTAAAAGGAGTGCAACACCTCAGAATGCAATGAAGAAATGCAATATTTTTTCTGTTTTTGTGCGTGATGACCCTGCCTGGAAAAATACTTTCCTTTCTTTGAACAACGGTCTGAAAAGTTTAAAGTTGAAGTGTGATTCAGGCTACTTGCCCTGGAAAGCATGACGTATGTTTTGTGTTGAGCAGAAAAATATCTTCTACTGTTGGTATGAAATATGCAAACGATCTCTCGTTAGTTTGTTTTTGTCCTGTGCATGAAAGAAGATTTTCTTGCAGAAGATAAAAAACAGGGGAGAAAGTAACACTTCAGGGGAGAAGTACAATGAAGAATACAATCGTTATTAAATGGCTTATTGGTATTGCGGCTGTTTTTGCGGTCACAGCCGGGAATGTGGTAGCATTCCCCGTGGATGGGGAGACGGAAAACATCTTTCAACATCTGCAGAGCCTGATTGCTACCTGGGAAACCGTAAATATATCAGAACCGGGATTAATGCTTATCTGTGGGTCATGTCTGGTCGGCTTGGCCGGATTCATCCGGAGACGGAAGGATCTACTCTAAATATTTGACTACTTACGACCTCAACCAGCCCATATGAAGGATGACTATACCGGTGGGCAAATACTACGATGCAGTAAAACTATGTTTGGGGCAGTCTAAACGCAGCGCGGAAAACATCATAGGGGTGACTGTTGTAACAACCGGGTGATTGGCACCAGGGTAGTACAGTTCTGATGGCCGGCAGCGATGTGACTAACCCTTAAGAATATATTGCCTTACGGCAAATAACCAGGAGCAGAAGGATTCATGAAATCAGTCAACAAACGAATTATAGGCACAATCAGTATTGGACTTGGGCTCTCTCTGCTGGCGTCCCAGTCTGTTGCGGCCCCCATTGTTATAGCAGACACGTATATCGGCGGGAATCCAACTCATTCATCGTATGTTGGAGCAGATGTAATCGGTGATGATGCATTGTTTGATGTCAGCAAAATGGAGGTGTCGTTTGATTCACCTAACACTATGACGGTGGATATATTTTCCCAATACTTTGATAATATCGGAAAGTTTGGTACCGAACTGGGTGACCTTTTTATCAGCACGGATGGCTACAGTGGTGATGGTGAGGATTGGGAGTATGTTTTGAAACTTGACGATTACACGGATATGTCTGGCGATCTCAATTTGTATGAAGTGGTCGATGGAGATATCATTCTCTCTTCCGCTCCCAGTGGGTATATATATAGAGCCGGTCAGGAAGTTCAGTACGATGCCACCGGCCAGACTTCCCTGGCAACAGGGAGTTGGGGGATTTTCAACAACGGTACGACATCAGACCTGGATGATTATATCCGTTTTGTGATTGCTTATGACTTTGGAGATGTCTCTGAGTTTGGTTTCCATTGGACCATGACCTGTGCGAATGATGTTATAGAAGGAGGAGCTCCTGCACCCGTTCCCGAACCGGCTAGTGCACTTCTTTTCGGTGCTGGACTAGCAGGGCTTGCCGGTCTGTATCGTAGAAAAAGGTGAAGAAAAGCTGAGAACGCGTAACCTGTATTTTTATCCCCGCCGAGATTCCTGGGAATTTCGGCGGGGATTTTTTTTGCAGTGCAAAAATGTTGGGCTTTTTCCGTTTCGGTAGCGGGATCTTTGCTGTATATACTGATATATGCTGATATCACTCTTTTATATACTGAATATCGCAATCATCCTTGTGGGAGTATTCGGGTTTCGTCGAGACAATGGTGCTCGGAACCTGTCTCTTTCTCTGGTGCAGATTCTTTTTCATCTGCCGTTTCTGGCCTGCATCTATCTGTATTCGTCCCCCCGCTGGGATGATGTCGAGATGGTCCGGCTGGTTTTCTTCGGGGAGACTGTTTTTACCATCATCTGGGTGACGTTTGCTGCGAATCTGGCCTGGAGCGCCGGCTCCCGTGCTGCGGGATCGTGGATTTTCCGAATCCTGACCATCGTCTTTCCTCTGCTGACTCCGGCGGCAATGGGGTTTGTTCTCACGAGAGCGTCTCTGGGCGAGTTTGCCGGCTGGAATTTTACCTTTGTTCTGTTCAGTTGGGCCTATCTTCTCAATCTTTGTATCCTGCTTGGGGTAATTATTTTCTTTTGGCGTCTCGAACAATTCTGGCGTCCTTTGAATACCGCTGATCGATGGATGTATAAATTCATGATGCTCGGCTGTGCTCTGGTTTGCGGGGCGATGGGCTGGTCCGGCTCCTACCGTCTTACCTTTTTGTCGATATCTCCCGAGCATCTTCAACTTGTTGCGGCCCTGCTTCTTTTGGGCTGGGGGATGACGGGCTATGCCGTTTTCCGGCACCGGCTGCTGAACCGGAAATTATTTGTCTCTCGCAAGGTGGTTTATTCTTTTGTGGCGCCGATGCTGCTTGGCGCGTATTTTCTCGGGTTTGGCTTTATCTCCATGATAATGCGGTATTATGGAATAGAGATGTCCTTTGTTTTCAAATGGCTGCTCCTTATTGCAGGACTTGTTCTGCTGGCAGTTCTCCTGATTTCTTCTCGAATTCGCCGACAGGTTCATTTTTTCATCAGTACCCATTTCTATATCAATAAATACGAGTATCGCGACGAGTGGTTGTCGTTTACTCGCAAGCTGCAGGGAGTGTTGAGCGAATCCGCGGTGGTGGATGCGCTGCGTGATGTTCTCTACGAGAGCCTCTATACCGAAGAGATTTATATTTGGCTTGAACAGGAGCAGGGGCCCCGGAGATATGTCCTGATTGCTTCGCCTGCCGGCAGAGACCAGGAAAAAAATCTCTACGATATAGCAGCAGACGATATTGTGATACACTATCTGCACAGACATGCATATTATGATAAAAATCAGGAGAAGCCAGATCCGGAGTGGGAAAAGAACCTGGCCGGCAGAGCCTCGTGTGTCGCAGAATTGAACCTCCAGTTTATCTCTCCAATTACTATCGACAATCGTATAATCGGTGTGATTGGGCTCGGGCCTGAGTTTACCGGAGGGCGGTATGGGTATGATGATTTTGATCTGCTTACCGCATTGGGCACGCAGGCAGCTTCTGCCCTGCTTGCCGTGCGCATGGCGGAAGAGCTTGCCCATGCTCGAGAGCAGCAGGCCTGGCATCGTCTTTCCAGCTTTGTTCTCCACGATATTAAGAATGCCGCCACCATGCTCTCCCTGCTTCGGGAAAATGCTCCGGCCCATATCCATGAACCGGAGTTCCAGCAGGATATGCTGGAACTGGTGGATGACACTCTAAAGAGAATGACAAGGGTAGAGCAGCGCCTGGGGGTGCTCAGGGACGAAGTTGAACCTAATTGCAGAGCTCTTGATATCAGCCATTTTGTACGGGACTATTTTTCCCGGGGCGCAAAGAATTTTTCCGGCGTGGATATTACTGTTGCTGCGGAGGAAGCCCTGGAGATAGAGAGTGACCCGGAGCTGCTTTCTTCCATTGTGGAAAATATCTTTATCAATGCCTGTGAGTCAGGCGGCAGTGCGGTTTGGGTAAAAACGTCTCGGGACGGCGACAGCGGCGTTGTCCTGGAAATATACGACAACGGCCCTGGAATCCCAGAGGAACTGCTGCCGGGACGCATTTTTGAACCGTTTAAGACCACCAAGCGCGGCGGCAGCGGCATCGGGTTGTGGCAGGTAAAGAGGATAATTACCCGTCTGGGGGGAACTGTCAGTGCGGAAAACAGAGATGAAGGAGGGGCGCGGTTTGTGGTCAGGCTGTTTTTTGTGCAGAATCTGGGGGTGAGTGC
>JAZBNU010000167.1:0-11202 GCA_036350815.1 Desulfopila sp. | reverse complement strand
TTATGAACTCAGTAAGCACGTGAAATATTGAGGTCAAAGTAATTCTCCAAAGTCGGCGATGGAAAAAAAATTCTCCGAATACCGCAGTGGCATTCTCGTGCTTGGTCTCGCGATATGAACAAGGTGTTCAATGCCATACTGTCCAGCAGCTTGGAGAACTTTTTCGGTATCGTCGGCGAAGAGTGTCCTGTCTTTCTTGAATTCGATAAAGTTTTCCAGGTTGTGCCAGAATTGAGGGTGTTCTTTTGCCTCGCCGACCTCCTCTGAACAGAGGATATTGTCAAAGAAAGGCCCGATGTTGGTTTTTGCAAGCTTGATTTCCAGCGTTTTGGAGTGTGCATTGGTCACCAGGCAGAGTTTTTTATTCATTCCTTTTATAAAACGGAAGAAATCAAAAACATGCTCATGCACATTAATGAGGTGATGGATTTCATTTTTGAGTTTGATGATATCAAGGTCAAGCTGCTCCGTCCAATAGTAGAGATCAGTCCATTGCAGGGTGCTCTCAACGCTGCGATACTTGGCCATCAGGGCTTTTTCGGCCTCTGCATTGGTGAGACGATGTTTGCGGGCATAATTGAGCGGGACATACTTTTCCCAGAAATAATCATCAAAGTATTTATCCAGCAGGGTGCCATCCATATCGAGCAGGACAGTATCGATGGTATTCCATGGGAATCGTGTTGTAGTGATTGTACGCGTCATAGTTTCAGTAATTGGTGAGTTTGAGGAGATCGTTCAATATAGTTCTGCATGCCTGCAGGATGTCAATTTGCAGCCGTTGATCGACAAAGCACATAAGTCTGCCGTCAGGTAACAGTCTGGCTGCTGCCTTTTTCCCTTTGCCTGTTGGTCCAGCAACATATTCAAGCAGCGGTCCGGTCTGGAGAGGTGTGTCTTCGAGAAAGGTGAAGACCAGGCTGTCTTTGCCCTGCTCAAGTTTGCTGACCCGAAGGGCACAGAGTGACTTCTTCAATGTAACGATGGTAAGCAGATTGGCGCATTCCGCCGGGATTGTACCGTACCTGTCTATGAGCTCATCCTGCAGATCCTGAAAATGGTCCTCGGTTGATGTGGCCAGAGCTGAAATGCGGCGGTAGGCAATGTAGCGCTGTCCAGTATCAGGAATGTAGTCTGCGGGAATATAGGCTGACAGGTGCAGGTTGATTTCCGGGTCGAGATCGTCACGCTCTTCTCTATCTGCACCATTGGCGGTGCGTGCTTTCAGGTCCGCTACAGTTTTTTGCAGAAGGTCAAGGTAAAGGTCATACCCGATTGCGGCGATATGGCCGCTTTGCGAAACGCCTAAAAGATTCCCACCTCCACGAATCTGCAGGTCACTCATTGCCAGTTTAAAACCTCCTCCCAGCTCATTGTAGTCCATCAGAGCACGCAGTCGTTCTTTTGAGTCCCGTGACAATGCGTCAACCGAGGGAACGAGCAGATATGCAAAGGACTGGAGAGAGGAGCGGCCTACCCGGCCGCGAAGCTGATAGATTTCAGCAAGCCCGAGAGTGTCGGCGCGGTTGATGATTATGGTGTTGGCGGTAGGAATATCAAGACCGGATTCTATTATGGTTGTGCTGATGAGAACATCTATCTGTTTATTGACGAACTGGACCATGATGTTTTCCAGGTCTTTGCCGGCCATTTGCCCATGTGCTACAGCTACACGTGCCCGGGGTACCAGTTTCTGTATTTTTGCAGCCATTTTTCCGATTGATTTTATCCTGTTATGGACAACAAAAGTCTGGCCGTTGCGTCGTATTTCTTTAGCGATCGCTTCTTTTATGACCAGATCGTCAAATCGTGCGACAAAAGTCTTGACGGGTTGGCGATGTTCCGGAGGGCTGGAGATGACGGAGAGATCGCGGATCCCCAAAAGAGACATCTGCAGAGTTCTGGGAATGGGAGTGGCCGTCAGTGTGAGGATGTCCACTTCTGTTTTAATCTTCTTGATTTTTTCTTTGTGGGCAACACCGAAGCGGTGTTCTTCATCAACAATGAGCAGACCGAGATTCTTATAGGCCACATCCTTGGAAAGAAGCCTGTGTGTGCCGATGATGATATCTATTCTCCCATGGGAGAGGTCTTTTAGAATTGCTCTCTGTTGTGCTGGCGTACGGAAACGATTAATGCATTCGACAACCACCGGAAAGCCCTGAAGCCTTTCACGGAAGGTGGTCATGTGCTGTTCTGCAAGCACTGTAGTTGGTACCAGGACGGCAACCTGATAACCATCTTCAACCACTTTGAAAGCACCGCGAATAGCAACTTCTGTTTTGCCGTAGCCGACATCGCCACAGACAAGCCGGTCCATCGCCTTGATAGAGGTAAGGTCGTTAATTACGTCTGAAATGGCTTTGTCCTGACCTGGAGTTTCATCATAGGGGAAAGATTCTTCCAACTCATGATAGAGTTCGCCCGGGGGAGAAAAGCAGGTCCCTTTGCGCAGCTCTCTGTTGGCGTAGATATCGAGAAGTTCTTCCGCCACTTTCCAGACTTCTTTTTTGATTTTTGAGGTAGTGGTTTTCCATGCCTGGGCCCCGAGTTTGTCTATTCGAGGCTTTTTGTCGGAGAGCCCTTCATATCTGCTGACCAGGTTCATTCTGTCGACAGGGAGATACAGTTTGTCACCGTCGCGATACTCAATGAGCATGAAGTCGTTTCTGGTTCCCTGAAGTTCGATGGTGGCCAGACCCTTGTAGATGCCAAGCCCATGGTCGCGATGGACGATAATGTCACCATGGTTAAGCTCAGCAAACTGAAGAGCGTCTTCCGTTTTCCCTCTTTTCTTTTGTTTACTTCCCAGCCGCATCTCGCCAAAAAGCTCACTTTCAGAGAGAATGTGGATTTTTCGATCCGGCAGGCTGAAGCCCTGCTGCAGGGGATGGTCACAGATTAAGAGCGGTTTGTCCGGGGTGATGAGGTCAAGATGAAGCGGAGGGCTGACCGTCTCTATTTCATGACCACGTTTGCTGAGCAGTTCTGCAAGGTTTTTGGTGTGTCGCGTCGACCTGCAGCAGATGGCGATGCCGTCGCCCTGGTTTCGCCATTCAAGAAGCTGGTCGGCAAGTGGGGCCAACAAGCCACGCTGGCGGCGTTCTGCCGCGATGTTTTGACGAAGAAGGCTGTGGTTCGTGGTCGTCTGGCTTTGGTGGTGAGGAGAATCAATCTCGAAATCGGTCAACAGAACCCTTTTAAACCGTTGCAATTCTTCTGCTATTGAGGTGTTGTCGAGGAAAAGCTGGTTCGGAGCAAGGGCCGGAAGGTCACCGTTGCGGGCCTCCTGGTAGTTTGCCTCAATGCGTTCAAAGACAAGATCGACTGTCTGCCTGCAACTGGAAGGATCTATCATGACGATTACTGCATCGTCGGGCAGAAAATCAAAAACGGTATCGGTGGGGGGGGTGTCCTGGGGGTAGAAGAGTGGAAGAAAAAACTCCGCACCGGCAAATCTACCAACAGTTTTTAATCGTTCCAGTAACACATCTGTCTGTTCTTTATCCCAACCGCTTTGTTGCGACTCTCTTTGAAAATTTCTGATTGTGTCAGCTGGACAGGTCGAGAGTCCTCTGTCATAAATAATGTCGTTGACCGGTAAAATGACGGCTTCACGCAGCTCCATCTGGGATCGCTGGGTGAAAATATCAAAAGAGCGTAGAGACTCTACTGTATCTCCAAAAAAATCAAGACGTATCGGACCTGAATGGAAGGCGTTATTCTCCAGAAGAAAAGGAGGTGGATAGATATCGATTATGCCGCCGCGCACAGAAAAATCGCCAACGCTGCGAACCAGGGCGACCTGCGAGTAGCCGGAACTGATCAATAAGGCGATGAGGTCCTGCTGATCAGTCTCTTCACCAGCCATGACAAGTTCTGCTCTGCTGCTTAGGATACGTCGCGGCAGAACACGTCGCATCAGGGCTTCTACGGATGTGACCACCAGCGGATTCGATCGTCTTTCCTGTAATGAAAAAAGGGTAGACAATCTGGTGCTTGTGGTTTGCTGATCCGGGGAGAGGGGAGTGTAGGGTGGTATTTCATAACCAGGATATGTGAGGATCTCTTTTGAGGTGAAAAGCCGCATGTCCTCCTCAAAAGGAGCGATTTGATGTTCATCGGGAACGATACAGCAGCAGACGAAATCATCTGTCAGCTGAGAACAGTACCAGGCCTGGCTGCTGCCCCGGAGTCCCGATACACTGAGCTCATGCCTGGCAGATGTTTTTATGTTGTTGGGTGAGAATAATGGCATACAAAGAGTTCAGCTGCCACAGGGACAGCCGGATTGATTTCTCGTCACAACACTGGCTCTTGAGAAATTCGGGCTAGGGGAAAACCACGTACTGTGTCGTCGTGATAAGTCTGCTGTATCGTCTGTCGATGGGCGTAAGGTGTTAAATCAATAGTGATTATTTGTAATACAGAGCATGGTTATTCGTCTGTGGCCTGTATGTGTTCTGTTGAGAATAGTTCTCTGTATTGTTCTCTGTATTTTAGCCGGCCTGTGGGTGAAGTCGATGTTGTCCGGAAATGGTTGTTTTGCCTGTTGCTTTAAAACACTCCCCCAATAGAAAAGTCCCAGACAGCATCATCTTCGTCGTCCTGAGGATCAAGATTATATCCCCATTCCAGGCGAAGCGGACCGATCGGCGAGAACCAGCGTATGCCGACACCGACTGATTTCTTGTAGTCATCAAAGTTCCAGTCCTCGTCATCATTGAAGACATACCCCATATCAAAGAAAGCGACTCCGTTAATACCTTGCTCGGCCAGCAATGGGAAGATGAATTCAAAATTTGTATACCACATTTTGTCACCGCCGATTCGTTCATCAGTAACGGGGTCACGTGGACTTACTTTGCCGTAATCGAAGCCGCGAATACTATTCAGGCCGCCCAGAAAAAAACGTTCATATACCGGCAATCCGCCGTTCTCATTCTCAAAAACCTGTCCCGCTGCACCATGCACAAAGAAGACGGTATCCCAGAAAAGAGGGAAGTACCAGCCAGTGGATCCTTCAACCTTGGTGAATTCCGAGTCGCCGCCAAGCGGGCCGCCGGCGTAGCGGACACTAATATTATGACGTGAACCTTTAGTAGCGCCGAATCTCTTGTTTCGTGTATCGCGCCGCAGGGAAAACTGCACTGCACTGGTAATGTTGATATCCACCGAATTGCGAATAATGAACGAAGCATCTTCCGCAACATCGGTGAGGGTCGTGTCAATATAACTGTAAGAGCCGAAACCTCTCCATTTTTCCCAGACAGGGTACCCAAAACTCAGGGTTCCGCCGGTGGAGTCTCTGGTGTAATCGTCGAATTCCCTCATGGTATCAAACAGGTCGATTCCCCAGGAGAGCTGCGAGTCATTAAGACGGGGATTTTTATATTGCAGATTATACCTGTTGCTGTCGCCGCCTACGTTTGCCGATAAAGCAAGTGTGTCTCCCCGACCGAGGAAATTGTTTTCCGCGATTTCTCCCATAAGGACGAGATCATCGACTGAACTGTAGCCGGCACCAATGGTAAACATGCCGGTGCTTTTTTCTTTTACTTCAATGGAAAGATCGACTGTCGTGTCATCAAAGGCTTTTTCCGGAGTGATCCCTACTTCTTCAAAAAAGTCAAGATACTGTAGATTCTGAAGACTGTCACGTAAGGCTTTGGCATTGAAAATTCCTCCTTCAGAGACGGTAAGTTCCCGGCGGATGACGTTGTCCCTGGTTCGATCATTGCCTGCTATGGTAATACGGTTGATATAAACTAATTCGCCTTTATCAATGTTGATGGCAATGTCGAGAGTGTTTTGTTGTTCCGCGGCAGTAATTATCGGGCGGACATTGGCATTGGCATAACCTCTTTCTGCATAGAAATCGGTAATTTTAAGGATGTCCTCCCTGAGGGTTTTTCTGCTGAGAAATTCTTCTTTGGTTATGGCGAGAATATCCAGTAAACTCTTGTGGTTGTCTTCAACGTCCCCCTGAACTTGTATGTCGCCTACTTTGAATCGGGTGCCTTCTTCGATAATGAAGGTTATAAAAAGCCATTCCTCTTCCTGGGTAACAACAGGATCACCGATTTTTGTTTCGAGAAAGCCGTGATTGCCGTAAAAATTGATAATGCGGCCGGCATCCTGATTGAGTCTGTCATAGTCAAGCAGACCTGAATCAGTAATCCAGGAGAACCATCCTTTAGTGCTGGTTTCGATTTCGTCTTCAAGGGTGTCGTCATCAAAAGTTGTGTTTCCTTCGAAGGAAATAGATTGAATATAGATCTTTTCGCCTTCGTCGATGATAAAAGCTATCTCAGCGGAATCTTCTGTGGGGAAAGTGGTTTTCGGGGTTACTGTGGTATTGTAATACCCTTTGGTTTTATAAAACAACTGGATTGCTTCAGCATCTCTGTTGATTTGAGCCGGATTCAGGATAGCCTGTTGTTTGGTTGTGACTATTTCCTGTATATCCTCTTCCTTCAATTCGTCGATTCCACTAAAAGAAATACTTCTGATTACGGGCTTTTCAACAATTCGGAAAAGCACGGCTTTCCCGTTTTCCTGCTGCTGTACTTCTATTTGGATGTCATCAAAATACCCCATCTTAAATATTGACTTCAGATCTTCTCGCAATTGTGCGGGATCATATGGGTCTCCTGGTTGTGTGGTAATGTTTTTGAGGATAGCGCCGGAGTCGATTTTCCGGTTTCCTGCAGGAGCTATTGAAGCAATGATGCTGTCGCTTGAGGTATAGGCAGCCATCTTTTGCAGCATTCCGGCAAATAGAGGGAGAAGGTCGTCTCCTTTTTCGCCTTGGGCTGACAAGTGTCGTGGATCATCAACCGAGAGGAGATCAAATAGTTTCAGATCGAGACTTATACGGCCGCCGATCTCTGTAAAAGTTCCTGTGATTATATTGTTGTAGCCATGGAAGTTTTCGTTGCCGGCCATCAGTTGGGGGCTTGGCGGCCACTCTTCCTGATAATTGAGAGAATTCTCAGCCTCTTGCCGGCTGAGCATGGAAAAATCTGTTCCGGCAAGAGCTTCAGCCAGGGTACGGTCGACCTCTGTTGTCAGTATGGCCCTGTCGGAGAGGCTGACGATCTTTAAAGGAATAAAGAGTGTTTTTTGTGATTCAGCCGCCAAACCGGTATTGCTGAAGAAAAGCAGCATGGTCAAAAGAAAAAAAGAAAAAGCTGGAATTGTTGCATATGGGGGCAGTGTGTTCTTTTTAAATAATTTCATTTTTAAACCCTGTGCGTAAGGCCTCATGAGCCGGCTTGTGCTGTATTGGTAATGTCTGTATCAAAAGATAGTCGTTTAACGTGTTGTTTTATAGTGAAGAATTGGCGATCTAGGTAAAATTGCAGCCATTATGACATGTTTATAGAAAAATGAAAAGAAAGTAACTGCATTAGTTTTTAGAAGAGATGTTTTTTTTCCGTGAGGCTGGCATGGACAAGGTCAATAAGCTCAGAGGGATCCTGACGGAAACTTTTGTCATAGGTTTCTTTTTGGGACGGTTCAAGGTCACGGGCTGTTATAAGATTTTGCTCACTCCATCGAGTGAGGTAGTAAGAGGCGATGTCGGGCAAAAGAGAGAAAATAGTTTGGTGAGGGTCAGGGTCGACAAAGCTGGACTGACGGATTTCAGCTGATGAAAGAGTCTGGTTTTGATAAAAGCTTTCAAGGAACATCAGCTCTTGAGGCATTCGGGCAACAAGACCAAACTTGGCAAACAAACGGAGTAAAAGAGAAAGCAGCCATTTACCGTTTTTGGCGAAGTTGTAGGGAACATATACCTCTTTTGGTGATTTTAGCTGAAGGTATTTCTTGATGGTCAGAATGAGTTTAGCCAGTTCAACGGGATCTTTATCAACAAAATTGTATGTTTTTCCAGAAAATTCCTCCCTGTTTTCCAGTATATGGTGTACAAAATAGGGAACCTTGCGACAGTTCGAATATGAGTGCTGAATACCTCTGGCGGTGAAAAGGAAGGGCATCGACTGTTCGACAATACTAAAAAAAAGCCTGTGGAATCCCTGTATCTTGTGGTCATGGTCGCCATATACGATCGCCAGTCGGATAGAGGTGTAGTCGAGGCCGATTGTGTCATGCAGGTACTGCAGTGATTTTTCCGCCATCAGTTTCGACTTGGCATAATTGTTCAGATTTGCAGTGACGGGCAAGGTATCATGTTCTCGCAGATCGTTGCCGTAGGGTAAGGCTGCGGCCGTGGTGAAATGTATATAGGGGATATTATGCTCAGCTGCAGCCCTGGCTAGATGGATTGCTCCGAGATAATTGACTTCAAGAGCCAGTCGGCTGTTGGAACTGAGATTTGTGATTGCAGCATTGATGAGGAAATCGGGGTGTACCTCCTCGAAATAAGAACGAATATCATTGGCCGATCTGATGGAGATTTTTTTTGAGCTTGGTGCACGAATCTCAATGGTCTTCGGAGTTTGTGTTTTAAAATAGTGGACCAGGGTTCCACCTATGAGGCCGGAACCACCAATGACCACTCCTAATTTCTTGGCTGATTTTTGCGTTTCCATTGCATTGATATCCGTTGAAGGATTGCCTTCAGGCCTGATGTTTCATGCTGAGTGAGGCAGATTGACAATGAGTTTGTATGCAACTTTTCCTATATAGCACGGTTATGTGATGTCCGGCAAGAAACAACTTTATGTATGGGCAGATCTTGTCGCCGAACTGCTCTTTCCTCCTCGCTGCTGTTCCTGTGGTGCTGGGGGAGAAAAGATTCTGTCCAGTCTGTGTGGCGATTGCCTGAGGGATATCCCTTATGTGCGTTCTCCCTTGTGCGCTCTCTGCGGTAGAAACTTTACTACCCCCCAGTCAGCTGATCACATTTGCGGTCAATGTTTATATCGAAAACCACCCTTTAGCATGGCCCGCGCAGTTTCCTTTTACGAGGAGCCGGTTCGTAGCTTGCTGCACAGATTGAAGTATTCATACGATACCAGTACTGTGGAGCCATTGCTGAAAATCACCCAAGGTTTCGATTTTTCGCCTTTTGAGGTGTGCGATGTTTTTGTGCCGGTACCACTTTTTCCCGGGAAACTGAAGCAACGAGGTTTAAATCAGGCATTACTTCTTGCCAGGCTATTTTTTCCTTCTGAGTCAAAAAATATTTTTACCGATGTCCTCGTCAAAACCAGGCAGACAGTGTCGCAGACAGAACTTGACGCTTTTGGAAGGCGAAAGAACCTGAGAGGG
Source organism: Desulfopila sp. (assembly GCA_036350815.1). Classification (GTDB taxonomy): domain Bacteria; phylum Desulfobacterota; class Desulfobulbia; order Desulfobulbales; family Desulfocapsaceae; genus Desulfopila_A. Next base: position 1,965 of record JAZBNU010000167.1, on the reverse strand, counting down.
GCTTTTGCTGTTAAAAGGCCTGATATTATTCATAATAAGAAGATCTGTCTGGTGGATGATATATACACCACCGGCACAACTGTTTCTGAGTGTGCCGCAACATTGCAAAAAGCCGGTGCGTCTGAAATCCTGGTGTTGACGTTGATGAGAGTGCGGGTTTTTCAATAAGGGGGAACAAAATTGTTTCTGGTTTTTTTTTCAAAAAAAGAAAAAAAATAGTGCTTCTCTCACCCTCGCGAAGACCTTTGTTAATAAAGGATTAGGAAGTAATAGTAAAGAAATATTGATTAAAATAGAGTTATTTTTAGAATTATGAAGATTTTTGGAGTTTAATGATCAGATTATTATGTTCATATCATGTGGATAAAAAGGGTAACCACTCGGAATGGCAGTTTTTTGATGTCTTTTTGTTAGGTTGGTGTTTTTCGGGGCATTGGAAAGGGAATTTTAAGGGAAGTGCCTTTCTATGCTTAGTTACGAAGGTGGTGTCGGTTGCCAGACTTTTCTCGGAAAATTTCAAGATATCGTCTTTGACGAAAGAAAGAAAATCGAGTTTATCAACGAGCATACATTGCCGGCCGATCACTTGGGAGAGAGACTGCGTTAAAGTGTGATTTTCAGCCGGAAGAATTCCTTATTTGGGCACATGCATCTGAGTAAAAGTGGTTGGAATAACGGTAGTCGTCCGTTTTTCTGAATTATGGGTACGTTTTTGTTTACTGGGGCAGGAGATACGCATATGGTCTGGCAAAAAACGAAAGAGGTTTTACGGGATGAGCTGAGCGATAATGTCTATAATCTCTGGATCGATCCGCTTGAATGCATCTCTCTGCAAGAGGATTCGGTGCATGTTTCTTGCCCCGATCGCTTTTTCAGTGCCTATATCGCTCGAAACTATCTCCACACTATTCAGGAAAAACTCAGTGAGGTTGACCCTCAGAAACGAAAAGTTATTTTGGCCGTCGCTCAGGAACAGAACCGTCTTCCACAACGTAAAAACACGCAGCTGCGTCTGCCGCATATCCCGGAAGGGTGCTCTTCTGTCAGGGCACTGCATCCCAGATATACCTTCGCGGAATTCATGGTGGGGGAGAGTAATATCCTGGCACAGTCTGCCTGTCGTTCAATTTCCCTGGCCGATGACTCCGTTGGTCCCTGTCTCTATATAAACAGTGCGACGGGATTAGGAAAGAGTCATCTGACGCATGCTGTGGCTCACCAGATTTTGGCGGAGTCCCCTATGACAAGGCTGCACTATCTCACCGCGCAGCAGTTCTCATTTGAGATGGTAAGCAATATTAAAGCCAATACCATGGATTCTTTTAAGCAAAAATATCACAGACACTGTGATATTCTACTGGTTGAAGACGTCCATTCACTGGCCGGGAAGAAGAAGACTCAGGAAGAGCTTAATGAGCTTTTAGACTCGCTGATAAAATGTGGTAAGCGTATTGTCTTTACAGCCAACCGACCTCCGCGTGACCTTGTCGGTATTGATGATGAGTTTCGCTCCAGAATGGCCGCGGGATTGGTCACAGCTATTCAGGCGCCTGATATCTCGACGAGAACACGAATTGTCAGAAACAAGGGAAAGCAGCATAACCTCGACCTGGAAGAGAAGCATGTTGATTATCTAGCCCAGCATATTCAGGGGGATGTTCGGCAGATTGAATCGGCCATAATCGGCATCAGAGCAAAAGCCCAATTGCAGGAAGGTGTGGTTGATATGCCTCTGATTGAACAGGTTGTCCGTGCCATAGTAGGAATGCCGCAAAGTCTCTCACCATCATTAATACGCGAATTCATAAGTAAACAATACAATATAAGCAGTGCGGAGTTGCAGTCACGTTCGCGCAAGAAGGTTCTTGCCTTTCCCCGTCAGGTGGCAATGTATCTCTGCCGCAAGCATACTGACAACTCTCTTGCAGATATCGGCAAGGAGTTTAACCGGGACCATTCTACCGT
>JAZBNU010000166.1:0-3386 GCA_036350815.1 Desulfopila sp. | reverse complement strand
GCAGGTTGAAAGGATCACTTCATATGCACGGTCGCATCCCATTTGCAGAATAGCCGATGACAAACTTGCCGCGATGCGTCAATCCGGTCTCAACCGCATCCATATCGGCATGGAGTCGGGCTCCGACCAAGTGCTTAAGATTGTCAGGAAAGGGTCGAGCAAAAAAGACCATATCACTGCCGGCCTCAAGGTCAAAAAGGCAGGTATGGAACTCTCCGAATATGTCATGCCGGGCCTTGGAGGCACAGAGTTGTCACGTGAGCATGCTCTGGAAACAGCAGATGCGTTAAATGCCATAAATCCTGAATTCATACGACTGCGCAGCCTGGCTATCCCAGAGCATGTCGAGCTTTACCGGCTATACCGCAGCGGCAGCTTCACCAAACCAACAGACAGAGAAACCGCAACAGAGATCCTGCTCTTTCTCGAAACGCTGACAGGCATTACTTCCACCCTGAAAAGTGACCATATCCTCAATCTCTTTGAAGAGATCCAAGGAAAATTCCCGGATGACAAGGAAAAAATGACCAGTGTCATTATAAACTTCCTCCAGCTTGACCCTCATGAGCAGATGCTCTACCAGGTTGGCCGGCGAACAGGAATCTTCCATTATCTGGCTGATCTTAATGACCCGGTCAGGCGGGCGCAGGTCGAGGAGACCTGCACCCGCTTCCAGGTAACCCCGGAAAATGTCGATGATGCCATTGATGAGTTGATGAGACGCTTTATCTGAGCAGGCCATCAGAGAATGCCGCGTAACCCCGAATATTTCATGAAAAAGTTCTGATAAAGCTGATATTCCAAAGAATTTCAAGCTACAAGAGAAAACCTGCCTGCAGTATCCTGACCTGTCGATCTGGCCTCTTATCTCGCCCAGAGAAGATATGCTTTTATAAAATCATCCAGATTGCCGCCGAGAACGGCATCGACATTCCCACTTTCTTGCTGGGTCCGGTGGTCTTTTATCATCTGGTAGGGCTGAAGCACATAGGAGCGTATCTGACTGCCCCAGCCAATTTCCATTTTGTCTCCTTGGATACCTTCCTGCTCTTCCAGCTGACGCTGCTTTTCCACATCATACAACCTGGCGGCCAGCATCTTCATTGCCATATCCTTATTGCGGTGCTGGGAGCGTTCATTCTGACACTGAACCACTATGCCGGTGGGAAGATGGGTTATCCGAATGGCTGAATCGGTTTTATTGACATGCTGCCCCCCTGAACCGCTGGCACGATAGGTATCAATCCGCAGGTCCTTGTCGGAAATATCAACCTTGACGCTGTCATCTAGCTCCGGCATAACCATCACCGATGCAAAAGAAGTGTGACGTCGGCCGCTGGCATCAAAAGGGGAAATACGAACCAGTCGATGAATCCCCACTTCCGAGCGCAGGTAGCCATAAGCATGACGGCCTTTCACCATTATTGTAACACTTTTGATTCCTGCCTCATCTCCGGGGAGAATATCAAGGATATCGGTTTTAAATCCTTTATCTTCCGCCCAGCGGAGATACATCCGCAAGAGAATTTCAACCCAGTCCTGCGCTTCGGTTCCGCCTGCACCGGCGTGAATGGCGATGATTGCGTTGGCGACATCATGTTCTCCACTGAACATGCACTCCAGTTCGGCAACAGCTATACTGTTCTCCAGAAAGCCCAGTTTGTCTGCAACCTCAGTTTCCGTATCTTTGTCTTTTTCCTCAACCGCCATCTCGAGAAGAATGTCCGTCTCTTCAAGCTCAGACCACTTGTTTTCCCAGGTGACGATGATGTCCTGCAGCATTCCATGCTCTTTCTGTACCTTCTTCGCCATCTCTCCGTTGTTCCAGAAGTCAGGGGCCAGGGTCTGCTGTTCAAGCCTTTCCAACTCCTCTTTCTTTGCATCTAAGTCAAAGATGCTCCTTCAAGGCAAGCATCCTGCCTTTCAAATTCTCAATTATCTGTTTCGATACCGCTGCTCCAGTTTCATTAGACATATCCTGTCCCTCTCAATTGCATCTTTTGTAAAAAAGTAGCTCTTCACGCATGAAGAGGTTGTTCCATATTCCGTGATGGCCGATTTTTTACCATACTGTGGTGTAATTGACAATCGCAGAAAAAAGAGAATGATCACAGAAAACCACGTCAGTACATTTTATTGTAAAGTATACTTTTTTTCTCTTTTGCCCACAATATCTGTTAAAGGAGATGATTTAAGAATCGCGTTTCGTTCCAAGAAAGAGTGCCGTAGCGACAGCAAGAACCAGCAGGGCACAGAGCGGCGCAAAAAAATATCCGTAACGACTATGAAAGGAGACATCCTCAAAAAGAACTATTGCTCGGCTTTCAGACCAGGGAACAAAAAGTGGAGAAGAGACCAATACATTGCCGACAGGATCGACAAAGGCGGAAATGCCGGTATTAGCTGCGCGCACCAGACTCCTTCTCGTCTCGACGGCACGCAGCACACTCATGGCCATGCTTTGGGACGGAGCGCTCGACCTCCCATACCAGGCATCATTGGAAACATTTACCAGAATATTGGCTCCGTTTTTCACCCATTGCCTGGCAATATCGGGAAAGACAGACTCAAAACATATCAATACACCGCTGCGTATCCTTCCTTGGATCAGAGGGGTATCCACGATACCGGAGGTGAAATCACCGACAGCCTCAACCAGAGGTGCCAGAAAAGGCAACATTTTTTTCAACGGCACATATTCACCAAAAGGAACCAGGTGAGATTTGAAATAGACCCCATCAATCTCTCCAGTGGCTGCAAGAAGAAACGCGCTGTTGTAAAAATTGATGTCTCTTGCGGCTGCATCCTTCACCTCAAACCAGGGAGAACCGGTCAGCAAAGCCACACCGGTTTCCCGGGTCATCTCCCGGAGCGATTCCATCAACGGATTGTTCATCGGAAAAAACGGCAGCGCCGTCTCCGGCCAGACAAGCAACTCAGGTCTGGCCGGCTGCTGCAGGAGAACTCTTGAGGCATCCACATACTTTGTAACGGTACGCTGCTGTTCTTCCGGTGACCATTTTCTGCTCTGATCGATGTTCCCCTGTACTATTCCCACTACAGCAGAATCTTCGAGAAACATGAGGCTCTCAAGTTGCGTTTTGCGGTACTGTCCGTAAGAAACCACCGCCAAAAAAAACAGGGAAACCATGACTACAGACAAAATCTTCCCTTTTTCTTTTGTACACAAAAGGAAAAAAGCCAGACTATTACAGAGAACAACCACAAAAGTAATGAAATAGTGTCCGAAGAGATCGGCTGACTGAAGCAGAAGAGGAGTTTGCCACAAAGCGTAACCGAGATCCATCCAGGGAAAACCACTAAAGAGAATAGCACGCAACCAGTCGAGTCCAACCCAGAGAAGAGGCAGCACCCACAAGGCCCTC
>JAZBNU010000165.1:0-5430 GCA_036350815.1 Desulfopila sp. | reverse complement strand
TCCATCCCTTCTGGCATCCTACGCGCATTGTCGGCTATTATGCCACAGTTGCCTTGATGGTTGGTTCAGGCAGCATGCTGTATGGCCGCCTTGTCAAGAAGGATGAGAACCTGCACAGGTACTCTGATTTTACAGATCTATTTTTCCTTATCCTGATTTTTGCCATAGCCTTTACGGGTATCCTTGTTCATTTTGCCAGAATTGGCGGACTGCCGCTTACCACATATACCATCTATACCATTCACGTCGGTATCTGCGTAGGTATGTTGATGATCATGCTTCCCTTTGGCAAACTCTCCCATTTGATGTACCGGCCACTTGCAATCTTTCTCAGCACAATCAAGCAAAAAGCCCAGAAAGATTCTCAAGTTGATCTCGTAGAAATGGAAGAAGAAATCAGTGAAACCTTCAAAACCTGCATGCAGTGCGGTACCTGCACAAGTGTTTGTCCTTCCATTCAGATCAAAAACTACAGCCCGCGCCTTGTCCTGCGCAATCTTTCACTTAACAAAGCAACCGATACCAATGTCGACGACGCCTCCTGGAGCTGCGTCACCTGCAACAGCTGTGTTGAAAATTGCCCCCGCGGAATAGGGATCATCGACCTCGTCAAATCTGTGCGCCGCCAGACAATTAACGGCAACCACCTGCCCAAATATCTGGAGGCTCCAATTAAAAGTCTGAAGAAAGAAGGAAACCCCTGGAGTGGAAAACGGGCCGATAGGACGAAATGGGCCGTCAACCCACAGCTTCCACAATTTTCTCAGGAAAAAGAATACTGCTTGTTTACCTGCTGTACCACCGCTTATGATAACAGCAAATTACAAGGCGGGTCCAATGGCGGCATCGCCCTGATCAAGCTTTTGGAAATAGGCGATGTTTCCTATGGAACTCTTGGAACAGCTGAATCCTGTTGTGGCGACCAACCCGAGAAAATTGGTGCAGCCGATGTCAACGAAAGCCTGATCGCGGCAAACACCAGTCTGTTCCTGGAAAATGGCGTAAAAAAACTTCTGACATCCTCCCCTCATTGCCTGAATGCCTTTAGAAAAAACTATCCGGGCCTGGAAAATGTAGCGGAGACCCTTCATTATACCGAACTGCTCGACGAACTGATAACTACAGGCAAACTGACACCTCTCTCCGAGCTCACTCAGAAAGTAACCTATCACGATCCCTGTTATCTCGGCAGACATAATCAAATCTACGAACAGCCTCGTCGGATCCTGCGCAGTATCCCGGGTCTGGAGTTAAGAGAGATGCAGAATGCCAAACAACGCAGTCAATGTTGCGGTGGAGGCGGCGGCGGCGCCTGGAAGATTCTCCCCATGGACGAGAACCATGGCGTCCGCAGAGTGCAGGAAGCCATGGCAACCGGTGCGGAAATCATCGCAACCGCTTGCCCCTACTGTATCCGAATGTTGAACGATGCCATTACAACACTTGGCGCCCACAATAAAATCGCTGTCCGTGATGTGGCAGAGCTTCTTCTCCAGTCAGTAGAAGCATCATATATATCAGGTCAAACCACAAGCGCTAATCAGGAGGAGTATCATGTCTGAACGTATAGGATTTTTCATCTGCCACTGCGGTATCAATATCGCTTACAGGGTACGAGTCGAGGAGGTGGCCAAATATGCGGGTACTTTTCCTGGTGTAGTGGTCTCAAAGGATTATCTCTTTATGTGTTCCGATCCCGGCCAGGAGTTAATCGAAAAAGAAATCCGGGATAACAATCTTACCCGTGTAGTCGTGGCGGCCTGCTCTCCCAGGATGCATGAAAAAACATTTCGATCGGCCTGTGAACGAGCAGGTTTGAACCCTTATCACGCCTTTCATCAGGTCTGTGTTCGTGAACATGGATCATGGGTTACGGAAAACGAAGATGAGGCCACCGCCAAAGCCATCACCATTGTAAAAGCGGGATTAGCCAGGGTAGCCTTTCAGGATGCTCTTTTTCCAAAGACCTTTCCCGTAAACCCCAACACGCTTGTAGTAGGTGGTGGGATTGCCGGCATGCAGGCATCACTTGACATTGCCAGCTCAGGCAACACCGCCTATCTGGTTGAAACCCAGCCAACAGTCGGTGGGCATATGCTCCAGTACGACAAGACGTTCCCCACTCTCGACTGCGCCGCCTGTATCGGCACGCCGAAAATGGTTGCCGTTGGACAGCATAAAAATGTCGAACTGATGACCTATAGCGAAGTTGAGGAAGTTGATGGTTTTGTCGGCAACTTCAAAGTTACCGTCAATCAAAAAGCACGATATATCAAGACCAATTGTACCGGATGCGGAGACTGTGCCAAAGTCTGCCCGGTTGAAACGACCAACGACTGGGATAACCACACCAAGTCGAGGAAAGCTATTTATATCGCCTTTCCTCAGGCTGTGCCGGTTCGTTATGTTATAGACAAAAAAGACAGGGGACCTTGTGTGCAAAGATGTCCCGCCAATATCAACATCCAGGGCTTTGTCGCCCTGATCAAAGTCGGCAAACATAAAGAGGCACTTGACCTCATTATGGAAAAAATGCCCCTGCCCGGCTCCCTGGGCCGCATCTGTCCCGCACCCTGCGAAACTGAATGCCGTCGCAAAGAAGTGGATAACCCGCTGGCAATCTGTTCACTCAAACGCTTTGCCGCCGACCAGGCTGACTGGGCCAATCTCCCTATACCCGAGATCGACAGAAAAGATCCCAGTGAAAAGGTAGCCATAATCGGTGCCGGTCCGGCCGGTCTGACTGCCGCGTATTTCCTGGCCAAAGACGGCTACCATCCTACTATTTTTGAAAAAGCTCCCAATACCGGCGGCTGGCTTCGCTACGGTATCCCGGATTACCGCCTGCCGCCCGAAGTTCTCGATCGTGAAGTCGATTATATCAAAAGACTCGGCGTTACCATTGAGCTTGGCGTAGCCATAGGACGGGAGCGAACCATTGAGAGTCTTCTTGCTGAAGGTTTCAAGGCTGTCTATATCGCTGCCGGGGCACACAAAAGCAGAAAGATGAATATCAAAAACGAAGATGCCGAAGGCGTCATTCATGGTATTGACTATCTTTCTCTTCTCAATCGCAAACAGCAGGTGACAACCGGAGAGAAAGTTGTCGTCGTTGGTGGTGGTGATGTTGCCATCGATGCAGCTCGCGAAGCTCTGCGACAGGGTGCCAAAGAAGTCACCATGATCTATCGCCGCAGCAGAACGGAAATGCCTGCTGTACTCGCTGAAATCAAAGCAGCCGAGGAAGAAGGTATTAAAATCGAGATCCTCCAGAATCCCATCGAGGTGCTCACTGAAGGCGGCCGGGTCGTCGGTATCAAGTGCATAAAGATGGAGCTTGGGGAACCGGATGATTCCGGCAGAAGAAGACCTGTCCCCATTGAAGGTTCCGAGTATGACATAGTCTGTGACATGGTCATACCGGCCATCGGCCAGCAGGTTAACAGCGACTTCATCAGCGGTACCGAAGGTGTTGAGCTGACCCGCTGGGGAACCATCGATGCCGACCCCATCACTTACCACACCGGCAGGCCTGGAATTTTCGCAGGTGGGGATGTTTACACCGGTCCCTCTGTCGCCGTAGAAGCAATCGGTGCTGGTCAGGAAGCCGCTATCTCCATTGCCAGGTACCTCAAAGGAGAAGAGCTCTTTGAGAATCGGCAAAAGCGCGCAATTGGGACTGACTGGCAGGAAATCCCCGAGAAAGTCGTCAAAATGGAACGAGCCAGAATGGCTGAACTGCCTGTAGCTGAGCGAATACACAACTATAAGGAAATAGAACTTGGTTTCAATGAAAGCCAGGCCATGAAAGAAGCATCACGCTGTGTGGACTGCGGCGGCTGCTGTGAGTGTAAATTGTGCGTTGACCAGTGTAAAGCTGGAGCAATCAACCACGAGGACCACGACCAGAAAAAAGTGATTGAAGTTGGGACAATCATCGTCGCCACCGGATTCGATCCTATGGATCCTACCCCCATGCCCCAGTATGGCTACGGTAAATATGCCAACGTTTTCACTAATCTTGAGTTTGAACGTCTCTCCAACGCTACCGGACCAACCTCCGGTAAACTTCTTAAAAGAGACCTGAACGACAGGATGAAGTTCACTGATCCACCGAAAAGTGTTGCAATTCTGCACTGCATTGGCAGCCGTGACAAAAATTATCACGAATATTGTTCCCGAACCTGTTGTATGTATGCCCTGAAATATGCCCATCTTCTCAAGGACAAGTGCGGCCATGATACGGAAATTTATAATTTCTATATCGACATGCGCTGCTTTGGCAAGGGATACGAAGAGTTCTACAAAAAGGTGCAGGAAGAAGGCGTCCGCATGATCCGCGGGAAAGCCGGCTCCATCACTGAAAAAGAAAACGGTATTCTGACGGTCAAGGCTGAAGACACGCTCTCCGGCCGGATTGTCGAAATTGATGTCGAAATGGCGATTCTCTGCACCGCCATGGAGCCTCGCCCCAATGCGGAGAAAGTAATGCGAACCTTTGGTATCGGCATTGGACAGGATGGTTTTTTCCAGGAAGAACATCCCAAGCTCGCACCGGTATCCACTCCTTCGAGCGGCGTATTTCTGGCAGGTGCCTGTCAGGGCCCGAAAGATATCCCTGATACCGTTGCCCAGGCCAAGGGTGCTGCCGGTGAATGCATGGCACTTTCTTCAGCTGGAGAAGTAGAAGTACCGCCGATGATATCTGCAATCGATCCGGACATCTGCGTTGGCTGCAAGCTCTGCATCAGTCTCTGTCCTTATGGTGCCATCGAGTTCAACGACTTCTCCAAAATCAGCGAAGTCAACTCAGCAGTATGCAAGGGCTGCGGCAGCTGCTCCGGCGGATGTCCGAGCGGTGCACCCAAGGTACGACATTTTACTGATAAACAGATATTTGCCGAAATAGATGGAATTTTAACCTATTAAATGAGGAGCCAAAGATGAGTGAGTTTGAACCTAAAATAGTAGCCTTCTTTTGTAACTGGTGCACATTCACGGCGGCGGATCTGGCAGGCACTTCACGTCTTTCATACCCGCCCAACATAAAAATCATCCGCGTTATGTGCAGTGGCATGGTCGACCCCAAATATGTAATCAAATCCTTTCTGAATGGTGCTGATGGCGTTTTGATTGGTGGTTGCTGGCCCGGGGACTGTCACTATATTAATGGCAACCTCAAAGCCAGACGCAGAGTTGCCCTTCTTACAGAACTGCTTGACCAGTACGGAATTGGACCCGAACGTCTCTGGCTCCGATGGATTGCTGCCAGTGAAGGAACGATGCTCAAGGAAGTAGCTGAGGAGATGACACAGCAGTTGAAGGAACTTGGTCCCAGCCCCCTGAATAAGACCAAAACCATGGTCGTTTGAGAAATGGAGATGCAATAATGGCTAAATTTACCAAATTGTCTTTTAACAAAGGCGAACT
>JAZBNU010000164.1:0-11157 GCA_036350815.1 Desulfopila sp. | reverse complement strand
GCGCCCCACCAACCGAAATCGAAACCGGCTCCATCGTCGGCGGTTTCGCTCATAATCAGGTGCTGGCTTTGGCGGACAAGGTGGTCGAGGCCGTCAAGTCGGGCGCTATCAAGCGTTTTGTGGTAATGGCTGGGTGTGACGGTCGGCACAAATCACGCGCTTACTACACTGAAGTGGCAGAAAATCTGCCTGATGACACTGTTATTCTCACCGCCGGCTGCGCCAAATACCGCTACAACAAGCTTCAGCTAGGAGATATCGGTGGTATCCCTAGAGTCCTCGATGCCGGTCAGTGCAATGACTCTTATTCTCTGGCAGTCATCGCCTTAAAACTCAAAGAAGTGTTTGGACTCAACGACATAAACGAGCTCCCGATTTCCTATGATATTGCCTGGTATGAACAGAAGGCCGTTGCCGTTCTCCTGGCGCTCCTCTCTTTGGGAGTTAAAGGCATCCGTCTTGGACCGACACTGCCTGCTTTCCTCTCTCCCAATGTTGCCAAGGTTCTGGTAGAGAACTTCAATATCAAGCCGATAGGCACAGTGGAAGAAGATATTACCGCGATGATGGCAGGAAATTAACATGACCAGGAACATAGACCAGGCAAAGGAAAGTCTTCCTTTGCCTGACTGGTGATAGAGATTGTTATCTTAATCTTGTTTTCTTTTGATTCAACATAACAGCTGATTTCTATCCTGAAACCAGGCAATCCTTCTGCACAACCGGTTCCCGCTTCAAGGCGGTCATCACCGTGGAGAGTTCAACCAGGATGCCAAGTCCTTCCTGCACTTCAGGACGTTTCATGGCTGACATCATTCCCCATACGCCTCGTATCGGTCTGATGTGTTCGAAATCGACCTGCTGCATCCTGGCGCCAATACGTTCCGTTACGAACAGCAGCTGTTCAAAAGATTCAAATGCACCGCGGTTTTTGAGGGTTTCCAGGCGTTCTATCGAATCATTGAATGCCAGTTTGGATAAGGTGGCCGCCTCTTTCTTCAGATCCATGAGTGAGCCGAGCATTTTTAAACCTTCGGCTATATTGCCCATATTGACAATAAATTGGCGAATGAGCTCCTGGAGCTCTTCCGGCTCGAAACCATGCAGGGATTTTTGCAGCTGTTCGGTCAGTTCCTTGAATACATCCTTGGAGTAAGGCATGAAATCATTTTTAAATTCTATAAACTTGTTCAGGGCCTTTAAAGCCTCGGTCATGTTTTTACTGGAGATAAGCAACTGCCCTATCATATCAACGACATCTTCCAGGTCAAATCTGCGGCCCAGGCCGTCAAGTTTACCCGTGGCGCTGATGATCATCTCGTTGAAAAGCGGTTGCAATTCCTCTTTCAGCTCGGCATATGGGCGGATCGCCTGTTTGGCTTCGCGGACTTCTTCGGTGAGCTGGTCCAGTCTTTCGAGGATTTTTTCTTCATTCGTCATGGTTTCCTCCCTTCTGGGAAAGAGCAGAGCCTCTGTTGCCATTCGTATCAGAGACGCATCCTTTCGTTGGTTCTGTTAGACCTCACGGACACCAAACTTTCTAGTCCTGGATTTTGCCGGCCAATGACATCTGGGCTTCCAGGGGCATATCTTCACCGCTGATAAGCTTGTTCCAGTATACCCATTTAAACATCATCTTGCCCCAGTGGTTGGCTTTGGATTCACCGAGCAGCGAGAAGGGACCTAGCCCCGGAAGGGGAAATTTCCCCGGCAACGGTTCGTATTTATAATTGAAGTCGATAAGAGCTGCCTTGTCAAAACCCGTTTCAATAAAACAGTTGGCATGACCGTCAAAGTCTTCCCGTACCGGTTCTCCGTTGATTTCCCGCATGAAGTTTTCCACCAGGATCTCGGCAGAAAAATGAGCTACCGAACCGGCCTTTGAAGTCGGAAGAGTTGTGGCATCACCCAGAACATACATGTTGTCAAATTGTTCAGCTTTAAGGCTGTGGTTATTGGTTTTCACATAACCGATTTCGTCCATGGCTACGCCGGAATTTACCAGGTAACGGGCACCGACGTTGGGAGGAATTGAAACCAGTAAGTCAAACGCTATCTCCTCATTTCCTGCCGAGAGTATCTTTTTGTTTTTGCAATCTACTTCTGCAAGATCGAAATTTGCCGTAATCTTGATATTTTTTTGCTCAATAAGCTGGGAGAAAAAGGCGCTGGCCTTGGGTTTGGTAAAAGCTCCGGGAAGCGGAGTGACCAGCTCTATCTCTATCTGGTTGCGCAGACCGCGCTCAGTAAAAAAGGCATCTGCCAGATAGACGAACTCCAGGGGGGCCACAGGACACTTAAAGGGGAATTCAGCGATATTGAGGACCAGTCTGCCGGCCTTGAAATCACGCATCGCTTTGCTGAGATTGACGGCACCTTCCAGGGTATAGAAATCAAAGGCAGTTTTCTGCCATCCCTCCATCAGACCCGGAATCTCCTCAGGAGCAAGAGAAACTCCAGTGCAGATAATAAGTTTATCATAGGCATAGCTACCCGCAGTAGTTTCCACCTGCTGCTTAGCTGTATCAATTGCCACTATTTCATCAATGATGAGATTAACGCCTTTGGGGATAAATTCACTGCGGCTGCGGACAACATCTTCGGATTTGTAAATGCCGAAGGGGATAAACAAAAGACCCGGCTGGTACACATGCTTGTCATCCTGATCGATAATAGTTATGGACCATTCTTCACGATTAAGCAACCTGCGCAGCTTGTTGGCGACCATGCTTCCCGCACAACCTGCACCAAGAATCACGAGTTTCTTTTTCATGCCGCACCTCCTGTTATGGAATATTCCTTGGAATTCCTGAGCCCATTTTTTCAGCAAACACTGATTCAATCAAGCAGAGTCGTCTGGTTTTTGACGCCCTGACATTTCCGGGCCGCCTATGACCTCATTCCAGCAGTTAATGATTGAGTCAGCCGCGTCACAACCTCGATTGATCACATTTTATCATGCACATTTTAATTAAAATTGATATACGTCAATTATCTTACAGATAGCTAACAAAACAGAAGATATTTTTTATGACAACATTTCGTTATCAAATTAAGAAGCCAAAGTTGACTTGTGTCAAAGCGGCCATTGTTGCCGAGGCTTATGCTGGCAGTATCGGAAACATAATCCCTAAATGCAAGGCCATGAAACTATATAGAAAATAATATGGGTGTAGATATGATATTAATAACTGCTGCGCCGGTTATAATGAGTTCACTACTAATAGCTGCCCATTTTTATCGAAACGGCATGCCGGTGTTGGCTGTTCTTTGTTTACTGGTGCCATTATTGTTGTCGATCAAAAAAAGGTGGGTTCCGGCTGTGGTGATTTTCTTTCTACTATTATACTCCATCGAATGGCTCCGGACACTGCTCGATCTTCTAGATCGTTACAATGTAGCAGGAGAATCTTCTAATCGTTTAACGATTATCCTGATAGCCGTAATTCTTTTCAATCTCCTTTCAACTGGTATTTTCAGGACGAAATTAATGAGACGCAGATACAGTGCCGAAAAAAATGATTATTTATGGATTGCCAGGAAATAAGCAAAGCCACCTTCTAGAATATCTTTAAGCGGTTATGGAATTCTCCAAGGTCCAGGGACACTCTGCCTGTTACCACCAGAATTCCGGATAGCTTCTTTTGGCTGGGATATTATTAATGAACAGAGCAATGACAAGCATCACCAGCGCTCCGATTCCGACCGGGATGAACACATACAGATACCCAAGGGCGTGGATTTTGGCGGAACCGATCACCGCAATCAGCGCCGTCGCCCCTCCAGGCGGATGCAGTGTCTTGGTGGCGTGCATGGCGGCAATGGCGGTAGCAACGGCCAGAGATGAGGCCAGCCAAGGCTGGTCGGGGAAGAGCTTACAGCAGGTTACCCCGATGAGTGCCGAGATGATATGTCCTCCAACCAGGTTACGGGGCTGGGCCAGCGGGCTCCGTATCGCTCCGTATACCAGCACCGCCGAAGCACCGAAAGAACCTATGACCATGAGCATATCTGTAGTAGCAAGAAGATTGAAATGGCAATAGGACAACACGCTGATGCCGAGAAAGGCTCCAAGCCAGGACCAGAGTATTTCAAAGAGACTCACCCGGGGCGGACTGATGGTCGCACCTTTCATTTTTTCAAAATATTTCATGTTATTGCTCATCAATGTTGAGATGGGCGTGAAGCAGATCCGTTCTGGTAACGATCCCTTCCAGGATATTGTCTTCGTCGACAACCGGCAAGCGATTGATTGCCTTGCCCTTGAAGAGACGCACCGCATCCTGAGCCGAATCACCTACTTTGAGGGTGATAGCAGGTGAACTCATGATCTCCCCAGCGGTTTGCCCAGCTACCGAGCGAAGCAAACATTTGTTGACCTCCATACAATTTGTAAGTATGTCCCAAAATCCGACATCTTTTTTCCCTCCCAGTGCCCGAAAAATATCTTTTTCCGAGACTACTCCGACAACATGATTCTCTGCATCGACAACCGGCAAACCGGAAATCGACCCGGAGGCCATGGCCCTGATTATTTCCGGCATGCCGGTTTGTTCGGTGACGGAAATAACATCGGAGGTCATTATCTCGTCAAGTCTGGTACTGTGCAAGATGCGTTTGACCGCGTGTTTATAGGTGTGCTCATAGAGTTCTCGGAAATCACTCATGGAGATGTCAATATACCCCTCGATTTCTCTCATAGCTTCGTAAACGTCTTGATCAGAAATATCCAGTTTATCTTTCATAGGTCTTCAATCGGCACAGTATAGTTGTTGAGTTTTTTATTATATACTCTCGTTCGCAACAATCAGTTGCCACTATTGCCAAGGCAATGATCGTAAATAAAAATCCGGCACTCAAAAACGCACACCTCCGATACAGCGATACCGGAGGCGTGCTCATTCAGTGATGACAGGTTTACAGTTCGATCCCCAGCCGCTCCCAGACCGACTCATTATCCTTGATCTCGTCAGCTTTAAGGTGTGGATAGGTTTTGAACAAAAAGTATGCCAGCGGCAGAACCCCGAAAACTATGATAACGGTGTCAGGGATTATGCGTATGTTGCCAAGCATGACAATGGAGCTTTTTTCAAAAAACTCAGCGCTTCTTGCCATCCACAAACCATCCTGAAATGAAACCCACGCCTGGATAGCACCAACCGGCAGAAGAGTAAGAAAGGCCATCAGGAACAGCCCGCCATTCAGTCCCCAGAAAGAGACTTTGAGGATAGAATCATTCCAGTGTGCCTGATCAACCATACCGCGCCAGGAAAAAAGCAGCAGCGCCACAGAAAGCATACCGTAAGTGCCGAACATGGCGGTATGACCATGATGCATGGTCAAATAGGTGCCATGCTCATAGAAGTTGACGATGGGCAGGTTGATAATGAAACCGAAGATGCCTGCGCCAAGAAAGTTCCAGAATGAGGCGGCAACAAGAAAATACATAGGCCACTTGTATTGGAATTGCCGCCCTTGCTTGCGGATATCACGGTATTCCATAAGACCGCGCACCACCAGAGCCATCAAGGGTACCGGCTCCATAGACGAAAAGATCGCTCCCCAGCCGATCCAGAAAGAAGCGCCGCCATACCAGTAATAGTGATGTGCCGTTCCAATGATGCCACTGAGAAAAGTGAGCGCTGCCGTAAAGTAGGCCACTCGTAAGGCATCTTTAGCCGAGGCAAGCCCCATGGCCACCATTAATAGGGCAATGACGGCAATGCCAAAAAATTCAAAGATACTTTCCACCCAGAGGTGGACAACGAACCACCGCCAGTAATCTGCCATAGACAGGTGCGAACCCTTGCCGTAAAAGAGACCAAAGCCGTAAAAAAGAACCACCAGAACGGCGCTGAACACATAAAACCAGATCAAGGCGCTGAAATCGTCTTTATGCTCCCTGAGGTGCCTCCCGACGGCACGATAGACAACAACGAGCCAGAAGAGCAACCCACCAAAAAGAAGAATCTGCCAGATTCTCCCCAGCTCGAGATATTCCCACCCCTGATGACCAAACCAGAACCATACGCTTTCAAGCATTCCTTTGATTCCCAGCACCTCTCCAACAAGACTGCCAACGGCAACAAAGAGAACCGCGGCAAAGAGAATCTGGACCAGCACTCCCTGATATGCCGGTTCGCGACCGCCGATGATCGGAGCGAGGTAGATGGCCGAAGCCAGCCAGGTGGTGGCGACCCAGAAAACCATGAGCTGCAGATGCCAGGTTTTCGCCCACTGGTAGGGGATGAGATCGGAGACAAAAGAAAAATAAAAACTGTCGGGGTGAATGGTATAGTGGGCCAATAGACCTCCGAACAGAGTCTGCACCAGAAAAAGCAGTATCACCACGATGAAAAACTTGGCGGCATAGCGCTGACTGGTGGTCAAGGGCATATCCACCAGTTTCTCTGCCAGGGCAACGCCTTTACCGGAGCCGTACCAGATATGGTGTTTGTGGATCCAGTAAACAAACAGCCCCAGAACCAGAAGGAGAGCGAAAATGCCGGCAATCGAATAAAAATATGATTCGGTGCTTGGCACATTCCCCACCCGTCTATCCGGCGGCCAGTTATTGGTATAGGTGTACTCCGCCTCCGGCCTCAGTGTCGATGCCGCCCAGGCGGTCCAGAAGAAAAATCTCGAAACGCTGATACGGTCCTCTTCTTTCTGGATGATATTGCGCTGTATACCAAAGCGCTGCAAACCTTCACTGAACATTTTATTCCAGTAGTCAGTGACCTGGATCGCGCCTTTTGCCTGTGCCTCCGTCAAGGTCAGGGTGTCGGTATACTTGTCATAACGGTTTGGTTTGATTTCATTTTCTATTCGTGCATCAATGATTTTGGTATTAAGTGGATCAAGTTCTTGGTAAGGCGTACCGAATTCAGCCATGGCATAATGATCACCTACGGCATTGGCAAGGATATCAAGAGTGAGTGCTGAAAATTCAGGACCACGCTGGGTGCCGTGCCCCCAAACCGCGCCAAGATCCATGAGACCGTAGCGCTGGTAGATATTCTGCCCCTCCATAATATCCATTCGGGTAAAAAGGGTTGTTCCGTCCGGACCTGTTACCTTGCCCGGATAAGGTGGAAGGTCATTTTTCATATAGACCCCGCCACCCAGTAAGACAGCCATGGAGATGAAAAAACATAAAATCGCAGCCCACTTCAAAGTCGGTAGATTCATAATGCCTCCATTCTCAAAGATTTGTCTTATTATACCCCTTGTTCTCAGCTCTGCATTTTTCGCCACCCTTCGCTGATAAATCGTTTTTCTCGCTCCTGGCCCCACTCTCTCATTGCCTGGATATAAGCTAGAATATCCGTTTGAGCCAATTGCTGAATTTTCTCACGTTCCCGGTTTCGTTGCTCCCCGTCATTGGGGGTGATGCCGACCCAGGTGATATAACCGCTGTCAAATATCCACCCGGCAGTCAGCTCAGAGCCATCGACGGCAAAGGTGGAGGAATATGTGCTGATAATATCCATTTTCAATTCGAGAACCCAACCGTTATCCCAGACCATACCGGAATGAAGCTTTTCTATAGTGCTGCTGCATTCCGGGCAGAACAGCTGTTTGACTGAAGTTTCATCAAGCAGCATTTTTCCAAAAAACAGTTCTGCTCGATGAGCGCCGCAACAACATTTCAGTGTATAGCTTTCACACATAACGATTCTCCTCCTGTTGACTAAAGCTCATCACGGACTTCAGCTCGTTTTGCGAAGCGGTCCTCAATAGTCCTGATAAATGTTTTGTGTTTGAGTATGTCGACGGCAAGGTACCGGTCTGCAAGCTCGAACTTTTTATCAAGCTCCAGGAGTTCGCTAGTGGTCAGCCTGCGGTCAAGCCAGGGAAAGAGGATCTCATCTTCTTTCTTGATATGTTCCGTCAGCAAGGCGGCATAGGCGGTAAGATTGTCACGGAAAGATTTAGAATCCTTTGCTTCTATTGCGGCCATCATCAGTTTGACATGGTTACGGGCGGTGCGGTGGTCCTCGTAGATAACCTGAAAAATGGCCTCTTCATCATTAAAGTATGTAAAAAGGATATCTTCTTCCTTGCCGTGGTGCAGCCTGTCGGCAAAAGATCTGATGAAATCGGTACCTCCTCGGAAAATCTCTGCACCTTCTGCGGATGTTACTTCAAGGTTATCAAGAAGCTGGGGGACCAGAGCCAGCCATCGCTTGATCAACATATGTTCATCAACCAGAAGCTGCATTGCTGATGAGAATATATGGCTGCCTGCCTGGTTGCGTGAAGGTCTGGTCGTTGCTGCTTTTGCCATTTTCCGCCCCGGATAAATGACTGCTTCGATGCGTGCCATCAGCTCCGCTTCCTTCTCTGGTGCCATTGTGTGAATATCCAGAATGTCTTTCAATGCACAGATACCGACGCTGCAGGAGACGCAGCTGATTCCGTATTCGTTGAGAATGTCACCGACTTTCGGAAATTCAACAATTATATCCTTGATGCCTTTATTGGTATATGCATCCATAATAGAGCCTCTTGTGGTTTCTGTCAGGTTTGGCATAACAGCGTGGTGTAATTACCTAAAGAAGGGGGTCCGGACCTCAACTCCATCCGATGTTGACTTGTCCTCAATCTTGTAAGGATGATAGCGGGTCACAAGTGCATTGTCTTTGACCTGAGTCAAAATACAAAAACAATATATCAGCAAAAAACAGAATATTTCGAGAGCCAAAAGAAACGGTACACTGCTACTTCAAGTTGTTACGCTGATATTACGGTATAAAAGAGTGTTTCTATCCTCCGACACGATCCTCTTGCAGCGATTTTGCAACGGTGTATGTCGTTCCATCCATCCGGTGCTTCTCATCGGCAATATATCGGTAGGAAACAATTAAATGCAGTTGAGTATTAGAATATCATGGAAAAAATTGTCTTTCCAGTGCCACATTGTCTACACAATACAGTTGTTATAAACCGCCATGCGTACTTCACAGACACGACTGTCCTAAATGCTTCATTTTTGAGATACAGCTAAACGTCCGGTCATAGCCAAAGGGCTGATTTTGTGATTAAAACAAAAATACCTGGAGGAGAATTTCGCTTTGCTGTTGAATGAAACGGCCTTGTTCTTGCCACTTTCTTTGGCGGCATACAGGGCTGAATCTGCTTGTTGAATGAGTCTTTCGAGAGTGAGGGTGGCATCACCTCCCGGTTTGGTAGATGTGCCTATGCTGACGGTGATACGAGCAAACAACGTTTTCTTATGAGCTATGTTCAGCTCGACAATATCGCCAACAATCCTCTGGGCCACCTTGAGAGCACCTGACTCGGAAGTTTTAGATAGAATCAGTATAAACTCCTCTCCTCCGAATCTTGCGCAGAAATCTCCCGGTCGCTTGGCTGATTGACATATTGACCGGGCAACCTGTTTAAGAACGGCATCCCCCGCAACGTGACCGTAATGGTCCTTATAGTCTTTGAAGTTGTCGACATCACACATGAGAATGGAAAGATGCGTGCTGTCTCTGTTGCTTCTCTTGAGTTCTCTCAAAGCTCTTTCAGAAAAATATCTCCTGTTGGCAATTACTGTCAAAGGATCAAGAGTGGCTTGTTTTCTCAACGAGCCCAGCGGCAAACCGTGAAAACATTTCAAACAGATTATGCCAAGGCTGGGCAAAAAATATCCGGTTGAAGTTGACGTAACCACAATACCAAAGTCGGAATATGAAACAGACGAGTACTTCGCGTTTGATCTGCCGGTTGCACCGGCTGTCATGGTCGGCGATGAGATTGTTGTGGAAGGAACAGATGTATCCGACCACCAGTTGGAATCATGCATCTGTCGCCAACTTGGTTTGCCGGAGCCTGAGAAAAAGGGCTTTTTGAGCCGCCTTTTGAAAAATTCTTAAGGTACAGCATGAAAAAGTTACGCCTATTTCTCAACACCCCAATGGGCATGACCTGAGAAAGCTATATGGCCATGCTTCCCGGGTTGGAAGAGAAATACAAACTAGAGATCGAAACGATTTCCAAAACGAGAGATATGTACCGCTCGACTGAATATCAGGCAACCGGTCTGCCAATCGCTCCAGCTGTAATGCTGGACGATGAAATCCTCGTCCAGGGAGGATCGTTAAGCAAAGAAGCTTTGGAATTGGCGATCAGCCGATGTCCGACATAAGAAGTTGAAGGAACTAACCTACCAATCAGAAAGATACCTGCAATTTATTTCAGTTAGGGCGTTTGAAATCTCAAAAAAATAGAGAAGAAAAGAGGACGATAATGTCGAAAAGTGAGATGTATGATGTAATTATTATCGGGAGTGGACCCGCCGGATTGACTGCCGGGATGTATGCCATGCGTGCAGCCCTTAAAACCGTTC
This sequence comes from Desulfopila sp., assembly GCA_036350815.1. Taxonomy (GTDB): domain Bacteria; phylum Desulfobacterota; class Desulfobulbia; order Desulfobulbales; family Desulfocapsaceae; genus Desulfopila_A. Next base: position 800 of record JAZBNU010000164.1, on the reverse strand, counting down.
TTATTGAAAAAGGGATATTTTCTGCATCAACTTGTCTATAGTACTACAGTGGCTTTTTTACTTCAAATCAAACTCTTAGACTTCTCTATTCCTCCTCACACGATTATCCATTCCCACCCCACAAGTCACCCCCACAGAAAATAGGTAGTAGAAAATCAAACAATCCCATCAACCCTATCGGAAAACATTTTGACTAATGGAATAGACCAGTGAAAAAAATTAACCACATTTTCATTCCCAACACTCTTCTTTTGCTCCTACTGCTAACAGGATGCGGTCCCGTGCTCAACCCTTACAATGAAAATTTCAAGTGCCGGGCAAAGGACGATGCCGGTGAATGCATTGATACTCCCTCAGCTTACCAAAAGGCCAGATATCCTGAGCAATCGCCACAGGACACGATTAATCCCACCCCAACCGAACAACTCCGGCTCCAGGACAATCATTACAGATTGGTCAGCGAATTACTTGAGGAAGAGACAAAGCCGCTGCTGCAGCCACCGAAAATTCTCCGGGTTCTGTTGCTTCCTTATAAAGGTGAAAATGAAGAACTGTTTATGAGCCGTTATGTCTATTTAAAGGTAGAGGATTCCCAGTGGGTTCTCACCGATATTACTGAGCAATAACCATGTTAAATCAATTTTTACAACACACCATCCTTGGTTCTGGAGAGTATTTAAAGAGAAGCGATCTGGAGAAGATGACCAGGCGTACACCATTTTCCGCCTACCTGAATTACCTGGCCTATGATCCCGATCTGGAAGTCTATCTGAACCAGGATGGCAGCTTTGGCCTGTTGT
>JAZBNU010000163.1:0-2660 GCA_036350815.1 Desulfopila sp. | reverse complement strand
TTGTTGTATTAGTTTCTGAATCTGATAAACTCATCGAGATATGAATTAATCGATCAGATTCGGGGACTCTATGCGAAGTAGAAAGTGGTGTGAAATCATTGATAGCTTTTTCAGATTATTGCAGTGCAAACTGAAAAGCACCGCACAATCGACGGAAGGCAAGCACAAAGACGAATCTCTGGAGACATATGCAGATTACCTCAAACGATTTAAATATGACCGCCCCAGAGAAGAGTTGCTGAGCGCGTCCAAAAAATACCTCTATTGCGATGTGCTCAGTGTTTTTGCAGAGGATATCATTCCTGATAATCTTAAGATATTTGCCTCTTCAACAACTGACAGCAATTCAAAAAAACCTCCGATTACAGATAAATACTTTCTTGATCGTGTACTGAAATATGTCAGATATTATGAGCACACCTACTGCAGGGCGGATGCCCTGGCTATACGGTATCAATGGTGGTATCAACGCATCTCCGTTCTCATTTACATTCTTTCCGCTGTTGCCGTAATTTCAGTGTCTTTTCAGCATATCTTTCACATGCCCCATGAAATAGGTATGATCGAGTTCCTGGCTATTATTTGTATTTTACTCATAATCTCAATTGGCAACAAAATTGGTTGTCACCAGAGGTGGCGAGACTACCGTTTCCTTGCTGAAAGAATTCGCTATGGTTTATATGTCGCTATCTCAGGTTGGGAAAAAACGCCTGAAAAGAGAGTGAACCTCATCCATAAATGGATTGAAGACTCCTGGTGCATTATGAAATTCAGGGAACTTGATGCACACAGGCCGGCAGCACATCATCTGGCTGAGGGGGACAAGGACAAGCTCAAACAATTTATTTTAGACTCTCTCATCAATAATCAATTACGATTTCATCTGCGAAAGATAAAAGACGTGCATTGCAGGCACAGAGTAATTTCCTCGCTGTCAACACTCTTTTTTTGGCTGACTCTTGTCATTGCTACTATGCATTTGGTTCCCGTGATGATAGAACACCTTGATGTCGGCATACATCTTCCGTTAGAACAATCCATGAGCTCACTGCTGACATTTTTAGCAATTCTCTTCCCCACCCTTGCAGCAGCATTTACCGGAATCCGCAGCCACTTTGACTATAGAAACCTGGAAGTCCGCTCAACTATAATGGCCAACAACCTGATTAAATTAATGAAGCATATGGAAAACAGCGACAGCCTGATAGACATCCAGAACCTGACAAAAAAAACGGAAAATCTCATGATCCAGGAAAATTCAGACTGGTATATCACCGTTGGACTACATGAGTTGGAAAAGCCTTAACCTATTAAATAGGTATCCATTTTAGCCTGATGAATACAATTATAACACTTCAATACAAGCTGACCGCCGGTACTCCGGAGTACAATCCTTATGTGCTGGATTTTTCAACAGCGGCTTTTTTTGAACAGTTGAAGGTGAATCAACACCCAGTCTGCCTTGTGGTGTCTGGAAGGGACCTGGCATCTCTTAAAGAACAAAGCTATTTAATCAATTATCTGGGAGAAAAGAAAAAAGCGATACAGCTTACCAGGTACTTCAACAGGCCTCAAAAACATACTGTCCCATTGCTGGCATGCAATTATTCCAATGAAGGCAGACTTGCCATCGGGATCAAGGCACTCTTGAGCCATATAGAAAAAAACGGAGGGCCAGGAATTGTGATGCTATCTGTCTCACCTGTCATATTCGATACGCTTTTACGACTGGCAGAAGGATGGATGACAGGCCAGATAATCCCTCTAGGAGAAGATCTCGCTGTTGACAATTTGGGATGTGGCAATAATGAAGACGACACTCACAGCCTCCTCAGTCGATTAAGTGAAATCAGAGAACCCCATGATCTTAAAGACAAATATATTGGAATGGCAAAAGCCGTCCAATTGGTTCGCAAACGTATTGTCAACGCTGCACATTGCGACCTTCCAGTCTTGATTATAGGAGACAACGGCACAGGCAAGGAAATCGTCGCCAGGCAAATCCATGAAATCGGCAAGGACCAGAAACATCCTTTCTGCCCTATCAACTGCGGAGCAATTTCAAAAGAAATCCTAGAGGTTGAGCTTTTTGGATGTGAAGCAAATGTTACAGGCCCTCAATATCCCGCAAGAACAGGTTTATGGCAGGCAGCAGGCGAAGGAACTCTTTTTCTCGATGAGATTGGCGATCTGTCCCTTGATCATCAAGCTAAAATTCTACGGGCGCTCCAGGAAAAGAAGATCAGAAGGGTTGGCAGTAACCGTGAAGTGCATGCACCTGCCCGAATAATAGCGGCGACCAATAAAAATCTTCTGTCAATGACGCTCAACGGCCAGTTCCGCTATGACCTCTATTCGCGACTCAACCAGATGCGCATCGAGACACCAGCATTGCGTGACCATCTGGAAGACCTGGGAATAATTGCACAGGCTCTCTGGCAGAAAACCTGCACAAATGAAAATGCTCATCTTTCAGATGATATCCTTGACTACCTGAAAAGATATAACTGGCCCGGCAATGTCAGGGAATTGAAGTCGCTGCTTGGCTGCTGCTATGCAACATTTAAAAGAATACAGCCGGAACTCAGGAAGATAAAGGATGCCTTCATCCTGCAGGGCTATGATATTCATCACCTCAACAGGGCAGTAGTACAACTCGA
>JAZBNU010000162.1:0-4874 GCA_036350815.1 Desulfopila sp. | reverse complement strand
TTTCCCCCTTGTTCACACATCTGTATTACACCACTCCTTGTCAATCCATAGACACATACTTAGAGTAGCCGTTAGCAGAATACTTCCCGAACGTCGAATCACAAGTTTAAAAAAAAACAGTTGAGGAGGATGAACTATGACCGGCGACACCAGCTCTGTCTTTACCCCGTTTACAATAAAAGATTTTCATTTCAAAAATCGAATTGGAGTGGCGCCAATGACCAGAATGTCCGCTGGGAACACGTCCATACCACGACAGGATGTTCTCGACTTTCTGGTTCGCCGTGCCGAAAATGGTGCATCTCTAGTCTATACCGAAGCCCTGGTGACTGATTATGAGAGTGCTCAAGGATATCCAGGACAGAGCCGCATAACCACTCAGAAGCAGATTGATGTATGGCGCAAGGTAACGGATCAGATCAGGCAGCATGGTGCCGTCAGCATCATGCAGCTGTTTCACTGCGGTAGAATGGCCTATGACGGCATCAATCCAGCTGACAGGGTCATTGCCCCGTCTCCTCTTTCTCCTCGACAGAATAACCCGCTTACTGGTGAAAAATATCCAACCCCTGAGGAGATGAGCCTTTTTGATATTGAGCATGTCATCAATGGCTTTGTTGAATCTGCCAAAGGCGCTATAGCGGCGGGATTTGACGGCATTGAAATTCATGGTGCGCACGGGTATCTCATCAACCAGTTTCTTTCGACCTATTCAAACCAGAGAAAAGACAGGTATGGCGGTTCCATGGAAAATCGCTTTCGCTTTGCTGCAGAGATCCTGCAGGCCGTCAAGGAAGTCCTTCCTCAGGACAAACTCCTCTTTTTCAGAATTTCCAACTGGGGTATTGCGGACATGGAGGTTTCCCTGTTTAAGGATGAAGAGGAATGGAACAGCCTGATCTCTCTAGTCAACCATGAAGAAATCGATGCGTTATCTCTCTCTACCTACAATTTCAGAGAAAAGGCCTTCGGTACCGATCAGACCATGTGTCAATTGACACGCAGACTCACCAATGTTCCTCTTCTGATTTGCGGCAAAATTTACGACCATCTCACTGCTGAAGAGGCACTCGTGGACGCCGACTTAATTCTTTCGGCCAAATCAATCCTGCTCAATCCCGATTTTGTCGAAGATATACGCCGGAAGAAAGAACTGCAGCCTTACGAATCAAGCGCTGCAAATATTGCCTACACCGAGGAACCGTTACCGTAAAAAAAACATACCTCCAATAGAAGGAGAGACATAATGCACCTCCCGGAAGCATTGCGGCGCCAGAAGGAAAATTTTCTCCAGAAAGCCCCAGAAGAAGTGGTCAACCTTATGGAGAAGGCAACTGCTGAACTTTCTCAATCAGGAATTGTGCGGAATTGTCTTAAGGCTGGTGACAAAGCTTTTGATTTCGCACTTGAAGACAGCCAGGGGAAGATCATTACGCTCCAGGAAACACGGAAAAAAGGCCCTGTCATACTGAAATTTTTCCGGGGCGACTGGTGACCCTACTGCAACCTTGAGCTGCAGGCCTTGCAGCAAAAATATTCTGAAATAACAGCAAGAAATACTACACTTCTTGCCATCTCCCCCATGGTCAGAAGTATCAGTGGCGCCTTTGTAGAAAAACTGGGCCTGGAATATCCTGTGTTAAGTGATGGTGGCAATTCGGTTGCTGGACAATTTGGTCTTGTCCATACTTTGCCGGAGACACTACAGCCGATCTATTCCAAGTTCGGCATTGATCTGGCGAAGGCGAATGGTGATACGAGCCATCAGCTTCCTCTCCCTGCAACGTATATTCTCGATCAGGAAGGCGTAGTAACCTTTTCCTATGTCGATGCTGATTACACAATCCGCCTCGATCCCGATGTCATGTTGACTGAGCTTGATGCGCTTCTGGAGAGGTAATATGGTTAGGCTTCTGAAATGTATGACAGCTCTTTTCCTTGTTGTAGCTCTGAGCAGTTGCCAGGGGCCGGAAAGCAAAGAAGAGCAAATAGCCCAATATATTACTGAAGCTGCCGCAGCTTTTCACAGAAAAGATGCGGGTGACTTGAAAAAACTGATAGCGGAAGAGTACAGCGACAGGCGAAACTTTACCAGACAGGACATTGTGAGAATCCTGTCTGGATATTTTCTCCGTAACCAGGAAGGTAATGTACTGACCAGCCTGGAGAGCCTGCAATTTGAAGAAGAGGACAGTGTCGCTCTCATCTCCATCTATGTAGCCGTATCTCGAGTTCCGCTTGAGCAGGACGATCTTGACCTGCTGGGCGCCACGTTTTATAAACTGGAAGGCAAGTTGGTACAGAACAAGAAATGGCTCCTGCAGTGGTCGGAGTTACATCATGCCACGGCCGATGATTTTATCAGCAGCCTGAACTGAACTGCAACCGAATCTCCAGCAGGGCTATGCCCAACCGGAGGAGAAAAGAAAAAACACTGATCATACTTGATGATTCCGTAAAAAGTCATTGAAGGTACCGGGATGGGTTCTGCGATAAGCGCGACTTCGAGAAAGCTTGATATGCTAGGCGTAGTATCTGAAACGGCGATTCGGCAGTGCATGTGGTACGGCGAATCGCCGTTTCAGATCCACAACGACGTAGATCGAGCTTTTTACGAGTCCATCATACTTTAAATTTAGCCAGTACCTGCTGGAGCTCAGCCGCCATTTTTTTCAAATCGGCACTGCTGGAATCAACACTTTTGCTGCCCACCGATATTTCCGTGGAAGCTGTGTTGACAAGAGAAATGTCCTGGGTTATGCCGCTGGCCACCACGGAAATCTGGCTGACATTTTCGTTGACTTCACCAAGTCCCTGCGCAGCCTGATTGATATTTGTGGCGATTTCTTCGGTTGCCGCAGATTGTTCTCCTACCGCAGCTGAGATGGTAGCAACCAACTCATTGACGCTGTTTATTATACCGGTAATTTCCTTAATATCTTTTACCGTTACGTTGGTAGTTCCCTGGACACCGTCTATCTGGTTTTTGATGTCGAGGGTGGCCTCTGCAGTCTGTTTTGCCAACTCCTTGATCTCGTTGGCAACAACGGCAAATCCCTTGCCCGCCTCACCTGCCCGGGCTGCCTCTATGGTGGCATTCAGGGCGAGCAGATTAGTCTGCTCGGATATTTCGGTGATTGTTTCAGTAACTCTGCTTATCGCCTCTGCCGCGTTCCCAAGTTCAACCATTCTTTCAGAAGTGGTGTTGGCCTGAGTAACTGCATTTTCCGTAATTTGATGCGCTTCTTCAGCATTTTTAGCAATCTCGTTTATGGTAGCCGTCATCTCTTCTGCAGCGCTGGCAACCATGGCGGTATTGGTTGTTGATTGCTCCATCGCTGAGGCTACACTGTTAAGATTGGCACTCATTTCTTCAGCTGAAGCAGCGACATTATTGGATCGTTCAGAAGTTTGCTGAGCATTTTGCGAAAGACCAGCAGCAATTTCAGAGAGAGTATTGGACTGCTCTCCCACAGAAGTCGTGTTCTTCGCTATCTGAACAATAACATTCTGCAGATGTTGCAGAAAGGTGTTAAACCAACCTGCCAGTTCGTTCATTTCATCCTTGCCTGTAATGGCAATTCGCTTGGTGAGATCACCTTCTCCTTCAGCAATATCTTTAAAAGAAACTATCATGGTTTTTAAAGAACCTACAATACCGAAAACTATCATGAGGCAGAGAGCCATAATAACAAGAAATAACAGTCCGGATATAACCAGCATGATACTGATATTGGCAGTTACACTCGAGTTGATATCACTTGCCATGCTAGACTGGTATTTTTCGATATTATCAAGATAGACCCCGGTGCCAATCCACATATTCGTTCCCGGAATCATTTCTGCATAACTCAGCTTCGGGGTATCTTCAGATCCCGGTTTAGGCCAGATATACTCGACAAAACCACCGCCACGTTCTGCCTGTTGACGAAGTTCCCGGACAAGATATACGCCGTTAGGATCTTTCAAATCTTTGAGATCATTGCCATGAAGCTTTGTATTCGTTGGTAAGGCAACGTTGACTGTACCTTCATAAACAAAATAGTAGCCGGATTTGTCAGTTTCAAAGCGTATCTCTTCGATAAGTGAGCGTATAGCCTCTATCTTCTCATCCTTATCGGAGATTTCTTGAATTGCACGACCGACCGTCAGTGCTGCGGTATGGGTAGCTACCTGGATTTTGTCTTTCTGGTCCAGAAGCATAATCTGACCGGTTTTTTCAATACCAAGGTTCTTGGCCTTATTTCCAGTTACTATTGCAAAAAATGCCATAACAAGAAACATCACAAAAATTGAAAAAATAATTAGATACATCCGTCCTTTTACGGAAAAACGTGTCAGCATTATATGCTCCTTGTTTAAAAGATGAGAAGAGTGTTCACAGCTGTATTTCCACTGTGAGGTAGTATCGGCTGTAATGGAAGTATAGGTTAGTAGAAAATGAAAGCAGAATCAGCCGGTACTCATTTTTCTTTAGAAAATAACGTACTTTCTTTGCAGCAAGAAAGTACGATTTTCATTTATCCAGCGGCAAGGTAAGTCCCACATCAAAAACATCATGACATGAGGGACATATGAAGAACACCTGCCATCGGTCTTTCCCTGGTTTCAACATGGAATGAAACCCATCAAGATAGCCGCAGGTCGGACATTGTTTAAATTCTTCAGTAACGGTAACTTTCTGAACCTCATAGTGCATTTGTTTTTCCTCCATTGTTTTGCGGTATAGCCTTATTGTATCTGCAATCATAGTGAAAATCAAAAAGGGATATAGAGAAAAACAAAAAAGTACTTCAACGCAACAGAGATTCTAAAAGAAACAAAAAAAGAGGAATTATGAAAAGACACAGAAGAAAACACACAGCTGAATTTAA
>JAZBNU010000161.1:0-10972 GCA_036350815.1 Desulfopila sp. | reverse complement strand
GTACCGGTAGTGGCCGCCCCCTTTTCCATGACCCTTGGTGGAGGTTGTGAGTTCACCCTCCATGCCGATGCGGTCAATGCTCATGCAGAAACCTACATGGGGCTGGTTGAGATAGGCGTTGGACTGCTGCCTGCCGGCGGCGGTACCAAGGAAATGTGTCTCCGTGCGGTGGACCTGGCGACCCAGTACAAAACCGATGTAACTCCCTTTATATTCAAGAATTTTGAGCAGATCGGCATGGCCAAAGTGTCCATGGGGGCCGCTGAACTGTATTCCATGGGGTATATGCGGCATGGTGATGCCATTACCATGGATATCGACCGCTTGATAGCCGACGCCAAGAAAAAGGTTCTCGGGCTTGCAAATAATTACCGCCCGGGAAAACCCCTGGAGAATATCCCGGCTCCCGGACGCAGCATTGCGGCGAGCATCAAGAGTCAGCTGTGGAATATGAAAATGGGTAAATTCGTCACCGAGTACGAAGCGGAAATGGGCTTTGTCATTGCCCAGGTTCTCTGCGGGGGTGATGTAAACGCTGGGACCCTGATTTCGGAAAACTACTTGTTGCAGTTGGAGAGAGAGGCCTTCCTCAAGCTTTGCGGCAATAAGAAAACTTCCGAAAGAATTCAGCATATGTTGAAAACGGGAAAACCCTTACGTAACTAAACCTGGTGAGGGAGAAAAGGTTGCCTGCCGAACTTTCAAAGACAACCTTACCCCTGATTTGAAACGAATATTCGTGATGCAACTATTCACATACCCATCTGGGAGGATTTAATATGAAACAGGCCTATATACTGGCAAGCTACCGTACACCTGGGTGCCGAGCCAACAAAGGTAAATTTAAAGATATGCGGCCCGACGATCTGGCTGCCGTGGCCATCAAGGGATTGATGGAACGTACTGACGTAGATCCGATGAGGGTCGAGGATGTCTATCTCGGCTGTGCTTTCCCCGAAGGTGAGCAGGGTATGAATATGGGGCGTGTCGCAGCCATGAAGGCTGGACTTCCCCTGGAGGTCCCCGGTCAGACTGTTAACCGCTTCTGCTGTTCAGGCATTCAAACCATTTCCATGGCAGCAGAACGGGTGATGCTTGGTTTCGCCGATTGTATTATTGCCGGCGGGGCAGAGTCCATGACATCTGTACCCATGGGAGGCAATAAATACAGTGCCAATCCGGGTCTGATGATGGACTGGCCGGAGTCCTTTTCCTCAATGGGAATAACAGCAGAACTGGTGGCGGAACAGTACAATATCAGCCGGGAGGCAATGGATGAATTAGCTGCTTCAAGTCATGCCAAGGCGGTGGCGGCTATTAAGGCAGGACGTTTCGAAGATGAAATAATTCCGGTGGAAGTTGAGAAGACAACTCTTGTCAACGGTAAGATTAAGCGTGACAAAGAGTTGGTAACCGTCGACGACGGCGTTCGAGAAGGTACCACCGTTGAAGTGCTTGCCAAACTGCGCTCGGTATTCAAGATCGGCGGTCCGGTTACCGCGGGCAACTCCTCGCAGACGACCGATGGTGCAGCGGTATCTATGGTGGTTTCCGAAGATTTTCTCAAAGAGATCAGCAAAGATCCTTTCGCAAGATTTGTCGCTTATGCTGTGAAGGGCGTTCCTCCTGAAGTTATGGGGATTGGTCCGATAGCAGCGATTCCTGCTGTCTTGAAGCTGGCCGACCTCAAGCTAGATGATATTGATCTGATTGAGCTGAACGAGGCGTTCGCCGCGCAGGCTCTTGCTGTTATAGAAAAACTTGGATTGAACAGGGATATTATAAATGTCAATGGCGGGGCCATTGCCCTTGGGCATCCGCTGGGATGTACCGGTGCCAAACTGACGGCGACATTGCTGCATGAAATGGGACGACGGAAGTCTAAATACGGCCTTGTTTCCATGTGTATCGGCGGCGGCATGGGAGCTGCAGGAATATACGAAAAGCTCTAGCCGCATAAAAAATACAGCAAGAGGAAGCTCCCGCAGTGGGGTTCAAATACGACTCATATAATTGTCACATTGAAAATAACAGCAAAAGAGCGACGGCAAGGCCGGGACCGCCATTGCGGATACAGATGCAGGCAAAGAGTGTGTGCCGCAACTGTTTCCGAGAGGATGAGTGTACGGTGAGGCTGTCATAATTAAGACCACAAGGTGAAAACAATGGCTGATACTACATTAAAAGGCGGCGAATATCTGATTGCCGATGTCCCCTGCGAAGATGTTTTTACTCCCGAAGAGTTCAGTGACGAGCAGAAGCAGATCGGTGAGACCACTGAGCAGTTCATTATCAATGAAATCATTCCCAATATAGAGGAAATAGACAAACAGAATTTTGGTCTGGTGGTCGAAGGTATGCGCAAATGCGGTGAACTGGGACTGTTGATGATGGATGCCCCGGAAGAGTATGGCGGACTGGAGCTTGATAAAGCGTCCTCTATGCTGGTTGGCGAAAAAATTGCCATGGGCGGCTCCTTTTCCGTTGCCTTTGCAGCCCATTCAGGGATTGGAACATTACCGCTGATTTATTACGGCACCCATGAGCAGAAAGAAAAATATCTGGAAAAGATTACATCCGGAGAGTGGTGCGCAGCCTACTGTCTTACCGAGCCGGGGTCTGGGAGTGATGCCCTGGGAGCCCAGGCGTCTGCCGTGTTGTCGGAAGACGGCAAGCACTATATTCTCAACGGCACGAAGCAGTTTATCACCAACGGAGGATTTGCAGAGCTTTTTACTGTTTTTGCCAAAATTGATAAACAGCATTTCACAGCGTTTTTAGTAGAGAAAAGTTTTGAAGGACTGGTGGTCGGGGCCGAAGAAAAGAAACTCGGCATTAAAGGTTCTTCCACTACCCAGATCATCCTGGACAACTGTAAAGTCCCGGTGGAAAACCTGCTCGGTGAAGCCGGTAAAGGCCATAAAATTGCCTTCAATGTCCTCAATGTGGGAAGATTCAAACTAGGTGCAGGTGTCACCGGAGCGGCCAAAATGGCCCTGGTTGAGGGTATCAAATATGCCAATGAGCGTAAGCAGTTCAATACCGCGATCAGTAAGTTTGGTGCCATAAAAGAAAAGATCGGTGATCTGACCGCGGAAATATTCGCTTCGGAGTCGCTGGTGTATCGGCTGGCCGGGCTGCTTGACAACAACCTGGAAACAATAGATAAATCAATTGACAACTATTACGAAGAATACCTGAAGGCCATTGAGGAATATGCCCCTGAATGCGGAATATCCAAGGTTTTTTGTTCTGAGGTGCTGGCTAAAACCGTTGATGAGGTGGTGCAGATCCATGGCGGTTATGGGTATGTCAGTGAGTATCCGGCTGAAAGATACTATCGCGATGAGCGAATCAACAGAATTTTTGAGGGAACCAATGAAATCAACCGCCTGCTCATTCCGGGGATGATTCTCAGAAAAGCCATGAAAGGCGAGCTTCCTCTGCAGGCAGAAGCAATGAAGGCCTTTGAATCTCTGATGACCCCAAGCTTTGAGGAGATTGAAGATAAGCCATTCGCGGCGGAAAAGGTACTTCTGAAAAACATGAAAACCCTTTTCCTCATTCTGGCCGGAGCCGGGGTGCAGAAATTTATGGATAAACTGGCTGATGAGCAGGAAATACTCATGGCGGCGGCTGATATAGCAATTCAGATTTTTGCTCTCGAGAGTGCCTTGCTGCGGGCTGAAAAGAATTATGGAGCAGCTTCGGAGCGTAAGAAGGCCCTCTATCTCGCGGCGGTTAAGGTTTTTGCCTTTGAGGCGGCTGAAATTACGGGTACCGCGGCACGAAAAGGTGCTTTTTATATCGAGGAAGGTGATACCTTGACCATGATCCTCTCCGGTGTACGCCGTTTCACCAAATATGATGCTAGCGGGCTTCTGCAGGCGAAGAGACTGCTTGCCGAAACGGCATGTGAAGAGGAGAAGTATCTCTTCTAACCCCTGACCCTGGGACATAATGGCCGAATCAGGACATTTTTCAGAGAAAAGGGATTGGAGACGGCAGACGCCCCTCCGCCTCTCCGGTCCCTTTTCTCTTTGAGGATTATATGGTTATCGAACAGCATACCATCAACACTCCCTATATGGTCGGTCCTGTTCACTGCTATACCACGGAAGTGGATGGTGAGCTGATTCTTTTTGACACTGGGCCGCCCACAGCTGCGGCACAGAAATATCTCAGCGAGAATCTCGATCTGACCCGCTTGCGGTATGTTTTTGTGACCCATTGTCATGTTGATCATTATGGCCTGGCTCACTGGCTTGAGCAGAACAGCGGTGCCCGGCTGTTCCTGCCTTATCGAGACGGTTTGAAAATTCTCTCCCATGAAGAAAGGCTGCAGGATATGTATGAACTCCTGAAACGTCTTGGCTTTAGTGGGATATATCTGGAAAAACTGCATAACTCGCTGAGTGACGGCAAGGTGTTTCCTCTGTTTCCCAAAACCTTCAAGATTGTCGAGGATGATATGCCCACGCATCTCGGCATTGGTTTTCACAGTTGTCCAGGCCATAGCCAGAGCGATATTGTGTATTATAGCCGAGACTGGGCTGTGACCGGTGACGTCCTGCTCAGGGGTGTTTTTCAGTCTCCTCTGCTTGATACGGATCTTGAAACAGGCGAGCGCTTCAGGAACTACGAGGCCTACTGCAGCACTCTGCTCAAGCTTGCCACCCTGAGAGAAAAACAGATTTGCCCCGGCCATCGAATAAGTATCGATGGAGTTGACAAAACCATACTGTTCTACATTACCAAGATGCTCGACAGGGCCGGGCAGCTTGCCCGTTTTGAAGGATGTCAGGATGAGAATGTAGCCGGTATCATAACGGCAATTTTTGGTGAGTCACTCGAGCCCTTCCACATCTACCTGAAGACCTCTGAAATCCTTTTTATGCAGGATTTTCTCAAAGACCCGGAGAGGCTGAAAAACTCTCTGGAAAAAACCGGTCTTTTTCATGAGGTCGCCCAACTGTATGACCAAGCCGTCTCCGCCTGAGGAGGAGAAAATATGATAGATCCATTGTTTCAGCCGATTGAGATAGGCGCACTTGCTGTTAAGAACCGCATCTTTATGCCGGCCATGCATATGAATATGTGCCGTAATTTCATGGTAACCGATCAGCTTGTCGCCTTTTATCGGAAAAGAGCTGAAGGTGGTGCCGGGCTTATCAGTGTTGGGTATGCTACGGTCGATGATCTCTCCGGCAGTCCTTTGAACATCGGTGCTCATGACGATGCATTCCTCCCCGGTCTGGCGCGGCTGGCGGAAACCATCAAGAACGGCGGTGCCGGAGCGGTAATCCAGCTTAACCATGCTGGACGGTATAATCACTCCAGTTTTCTGGGGGGCAGAAAACCGATTGCCCCAAGCGCTGTGCCCTCGAGGTTGACTCGGGAGATACCGCGTGCAATGGAGGCAGATGATATTGCTGCTGTGCAGCAGAGTTTTGCCGAAGCAGCCCTTCGTGCCAGAAAGGCAGGGTTTGATATGGTGGAGATTCTGGCGGGCACCGGTTATCTCATCAGCGAATTTCTCTCACCGATTACCAACAAGAGGCAGGATCAGTATGGCGGTACTCTGGAAAACCGGATGCGTTTTGGTCTGGAGGTGATCCGTTCCGTCCGTTCTCAGGTTGGTGACTTTCCTCTGTTAGTCCGCATAAATGGCAACGATTTCATGGAAGGCGGATGTGGTATGAAGGAAATGGAGATATTTGCTCAGGGACTGGTTCAGGCCGGTGTTGATGCCTTGTGTGTGAATGTCGGCTGGCATGAGGCGCAGATCCCGCAGATTGTAACCAAGGTGCCGCGAGGGGTTTTTGCCTATATGGCCAGACAGATCAAGAACAATGTTGATATTCCGGTGATTGCGAGCCACCGGATCAATGATCCGCAAACGGCCAGGAAACTCATTGGTGAGGGGTTTTGCGATATGGTTGCCATGGGGAGGGCACTCATTGCAGATCCTCAGCTGCCTGCCAAGGCTCAAGGGGGGCAGGAGCATACTCTTTTGCACTGTGTTGCCTGCGGTCAGGGATGCTTTGACAATCTTGTCAGGATGAAAGCGGTGGAATGTCTCTGCAATCCTCTGGCTGGGCATGAGCTGGAATATGACGTGGATACTCCTGTGCAGCCTCGCAGAGTGATGGTCGCAGGTGCCGGCCCGGCGGGAATCAACGCGGCTCTGGCGGCCGAGGCACAGGGGCATGAGGTAACGCTTTACGAGAAGACCATGGTTCTGGGAGGACAGCTTCATCTTGCCGGAGCATCACCAGGCAGAGAGGAATTTCTGGTGCTCGCGGATGATCTGCAGAAAAAACTCGCTGCTTCCACTGTCAAAGTTGTGCTTAATGCAGAGGTGGATGGCAACCTGCTGATGCAGGAACGCCCCGACGTCCTTATTGCCGCCACGGGAGGTGTCCCGCTCATGCCGGCCATTCCAGGCGCCGAAAAAGACCATGTTGTACAGGCCTGGGACGTTCTGCGGAACCGCTGGGTTGCCGGCGAGAATGTTGTCATTATCGGGGGAGGGGCGGTAGGTGTCGAAACAGCCCTGTTGCTGGCGGAACAGGGGACGCTTTCAGGAGAGGAACTGAAATTTCTGCTGCTGAACGGAGCAGAGTCACTCGACACCCTGAGCCGCCTGGCGCTGCAGGGCAGTAAAAAGATTACCCTGGTTGAGCTTCAGGAAAAACTGGGTGCCAATTTCGGCCGCACCACGAAGTGGTCCATGCTCCAGGATGTGCAGCGTTTCGGCATCGGTATCAGAGTGGAAAGTCGGGTTGTGGCTATTGAGACGTCCGGGGTCCGTATTGAGACCGGCGGCAAAGAGGAGGTGCTTAAGGCAGACACCGTCATACTGGCTGTTGGCACAGGAGCGAATAATCCTCTGGAGACACTGGCGGCAGAGCTTGGTATTCCCTGCATGGTAGCGGGAGATGCCTTGAAGCCGGCCACGGTACTCGAGGCAACTCACCAGGGTTTCAAAGTGTCCCGGGAAATAGCCTGATGAGAGGAGCGCTGCCGGCTAAACTGCTGTTCAAAGCACGTCAGTCGCGCTGGGGCCTTTTTGTTCTCAACCTGCTGCTGGCCCGAACGATTCCTTTTAATGCGCCTCACCGGTTTCGTATCCGGGAAATAGGAGAGGGCCGGGTTGTTGCCTTCGCACCATATAGAAAGAGGAACTTTAACCATATCCGGGGGATTCACGCCTGCGCTATTGCGACGGTTGCCGAGTTTGCTGCCGGGTTGATGCTTCTGACAAAACTGGACCCGGCACGTTACCGTATCATTATGGCGAGGCTTGATGCGGTGTATTTTTACCAGGCCAAAGAGGATATTACCGCCCGTGCCGATCTCAGCGCAGAGCGTGCCGAAAAAGAGGTTATTGCCGTGCTGGAAAACAGTGAAGCAGCCACCATTGAAATGACAACGATTGTAGAAGATCTTTCGCACAATAGAGTGGCGGAAGTGAAAACCACCTGGCAGGTGAAACGCTGGGATAGAGTACGTACCAGGGTATAATTTATTCTGATTGCCCCTAAAGATCAGCAAGCCTTATGGGGCAGGATCACTCTTTTCACGGGTCGCCATAACCCCATCCATGGGGGCTTGACTGCAGCCGTCCAGGCTGCAGACACCCGACAAAAGAGCGACCCTGCTCCCTTAATAGTACGATGCTGAGTTTCAGGGGTAATCAGGTAGTTTATTAAAACATGACAACAGAGGACAGTATTGTGATTCTATTCAATCCCTTGAAATATCAGCGACAACATGCCGATGCACCTTCCCGAGAGCTGGTGGAGAAGACCATCGAGTTTTTTGAGAAAAAAGGTTTGAAAAAGATCAAAGAAGATGACCAGAGCATGGTCTGGTATGAGGACTTCCTCCATTTTATTCAAGAGGAGAAGGTTTTTTCCACGCTGCTGACCCCGCAGCAGTATGGTAACGGTACCACGAGATGGGATATGTGGCGGATCAGTGAATATAATGAGATTCTGGCATTTTATGGCCTGTGTTACTGGTATGCCTGGCAGGTTACCATTTTAGGCCTTGGCCCCATCTGGATGGGAGAGAACGAGGAGATCAAAAAAAAGACCGCCGAGATGCTGCAACAGGGCGGTGTTTTTGCCTTTGGTCTCTCGGAAAAGGAGCATGGCGCCGATCTTTATTCCAGTGAAATGAAGCTTTATCCCCAGGAAGATGGTACCTATCTCGCCCGCGGCTCAAAATATTATATCGGGAACGGCAATTGTGCCGCTCTGGTGTCGACCTTTGGAAAGATGGCGGATACCGATGAGTATGTTTTTTTCGCAGTCCGATCCAACCACCCTCAATATGAATGCGTCAAGAAGATTGATACTTCCGGGGTGCGCCAGGCGTATGTGGCTGAATATGCCCTGCATGACTATCCAATCACGGAAGCCGATATCCTCTCCCGGGGGAAACTTGCCTGGAACTCATCGCTGAATACCGTCAACATCGGCAAATACGAATTGGGATGTGCTTCTCTAGGTATCGCTACTCATGCTTTTTATGAAGCGTTGAACCATGCTGGAGCACGGGAACTGTATCATCGCAAAGTCACCGACTTTCCTCATGTAAAGAAAATGTTTACCGAGTCCTATGCCCGTCTGGCGGCGATGAAATTGTTCGCCCATCGAGCTGCCGATTATCTTCGCGCCGCTTCGGACGAAGATCGGCGCTATCTGCTCTTCAATCCGGTGGTGAAAATGAAGGTCACGGGACAGGGCGAAAAAGTGGTGGGGCTCCTCCATGAGATAATTGCGGCAAAGGGATACGAGCAGGACACCTATTTTGAGATGGCAATTCGCGATATCGGCATGTTGCCCAAACTGGAAGGCACGGAACATGTCAATATGGCTCTGATTATTAAATTTGTCCGCAATTATTTTTTTGACCCGGTCGAATATGAGGAGGTTGGCACACGAAATGAAGCCGGTGATGACTCCTACCTGTTTCATCAGTATACCGGTGGACTCGCTGAGGTACGGTTTCCCGATTACAAAAAGGCCTACCACAACCTCAACCTGCCCAATATCGAGATTTTCAGGAAGCAGATTGAACTTTTCAAAACACTGCTGATGACAGCGCCGCCTTCAGAAGAGCAGCGGAACACTATTGATTATATGCTGGCGGCGGGTGAGTTGTTCACTCTGATTGTCTATGCCCAGCTTATCCTGGAGAAAAAAGATGAATACGGTGTGGATGATGATCTGCTGGGTCAGATATTCAGCTTTCTTATCCGGGATTTTTCCAAATATGCCCTGGAAATGGTCCTTGGGCATGAGAATAGTGAGAAACAGGAAGAACTCTTTGGTAAAATGCTCCTCAAGCCGCATCAGGACCGGCAATCTTTTCTACGGGTATTTGAGGGACAGGTTCTTTCGCTGCGTGACAGTTATACGATGAATAATTGATCGAGACAGTTTATACAGAAGTGTCTCTGCTTCTGTACAATATGGTCTTATCAGGCAGAGCAGAGTAAAGAGAAGAAAAACCGGGTCAGGGTTTACTGAGGAGGGAAAATGGGACATCATGGAGCAAATAAAAATCTGGTTCCTCTGATCGACAGGCTGAACCGGTATCCTATCGGCCTTTTCGACAATGAAAAATTGCGGCAGATCCTGTCCTATCTTTTTTCGGAAGAGGAGGCCTATGTTGCCGCCCATTTTCCCCTGCAGGAGTCTACCTTAAGTGAGCTTGCCCGTGCGGTCAGGATGGAGAAAGACAAACTCCTTCCCATCCTTGAGACTATGGCCGACAAAGGACTGGTTATGGATGTGCACTATGGTAAAAACACCTATTATCTTCTTATGCCGGGGCTGATAGGCTTTTTTGAGTTTACCTTCATGAAACAGCGGGCCGACCTGCCGGTGGTGGAGCTCGCCCGCCTGATGACGGAATATCTGTATGATGATCAGGGCCAGGCCAAGGAGTTTTTCGGCAGTTCGACGCAGCTGACCAGAGCATTACCCTATGAAGAGTATATACCGGTTTCATCGGTAGTGACCTCCTATGAAAGTGCCCGAGAGATCATCAGGCAGTCCAGCTTTGGGGCGGTTGGTCAATGCTACTGCAGGCATAAGAAAGAACACCTGCAGGAGAGCTGTGAGAGAAGTGCGCCGGTCAAGGAAATCTGCATTTCGCTGGGAACTGCTGCTGAGTTCATGACCAGAAGAGGGTTCGCCGTCAAAAAAAGCAAGGAGGAATTGCTTAAGATTCTCGAGACCGCCAGAGAACATAATCTCACCCATATTACCGATAATATCCGCCATAAGCCTTCTTTTATCTGCAACTGCTGCTCCTGCTGCTGTGAGCTTTTAGGAGGTGTTCTGCAGGGCTATACCAATGGCATTGCCAAAGCAAACTATACTCTTGCAGTAAACCGGGAAACCTGTCTTGGCTGCGGTCTCTGTGTCAAGACATGTAATGTCAAGGCTCTTTCCCTGACCCCGCTGGTGAAAAACGAGAAAAGAAAAATGCAGATAGACGAAACTATCTGTCTTGGCTGCGGGGCCTGTGTTTCTGTCTGCAAAACCGAATCACTTTCTCTTTTGCCGTGCAAGCGTCCGGAAACCCCTGAAAAGAGGAAGGATCTATTTGTAAAAATACTTAAGGAAAAGAAACGCTTCACCCCTTTTCTCATCAGTTCGGTAAAAACCAGGGTGCTGCGCAGACTGGGCAGGAAGTAGCCCGGATTTCTCTTGAATATGTCATAAATCGATTCACGTCAAAAGTTGTGGTTAAAAAGTGTCGGGTTCGTTGAGAAAAACCGGTTGAATGATACCGCATTTTTTTTCATTATATTCGATGCTCCCCTGTTTTCCTGTCGTTCCCGGAAGTGTTCTTCTCCCCTTTAAAATTGGTGTGATTGCCAATTCAGGTAGGCATTATTATTCTGTGTAGTATTATCACAAATAGTGGAGGATAGTATGCTAAAGAGATT
>JAZBNU010000160.1:0-3382 GCA_036350815.1 Desulfopila sp. | reverse complement strand
GGCATTGCTCACGATTTTAACAATGTCCTGATGGTTATTATCGGGAATACCGAGATGGCTAAAGATAATGTGGACAAGCCGGATAAAGTTCTCAATGATTTAGAAGAAATTTTTAAAGGGGCTCTGCGGGCCCGAGATCTGGTCAATCAAATTCTTGTCTTTAGTCGAGATAATGCCGAGGGTCTGAAACCTTTGGATGTTCGTCCTTTAGTAAAAGAAGCAGTCAAGCTTCTGCGCTCGTCGGTACCCGCGAATATAACGATTAAACAAGATATTACAGAAGAATCTTTCCCTGTCGTTGCGGAGCCCGGAAAAATCAATCAGCTGCTTATGAACCTGTGCACCAATGCATATCAAGCAATGGCTGGTATTGAAGGCGACCTTTGTATATCTCTCCAGCCGGTTACGCTGAATGATGATCTGCAGAGTAAAGGAAAAATGGCGGTTCCAGCCGGCAAATACATGCTGCTCGCTGTAGAAGACAGCGGAAAAGGTATTCCCCAGGAGCTGCTGAACAGAATATTTGAACCGTATTTTACGACACGAGAAAAAGAGCGGGGAACCGGGTTGGGCCTGGCAGTAGTGCATGGCATAGTAAAGGGCTTGAAAGGCGCTATAGTTGTGGAGAGTGAACATGGAAAAGGTTCAAACTTTAAAGTCTATCTTCCTGTTGCCCAGGCAGAAACAGTGTCTGAGGAGCATATTGTCAGCGGCGCACTTCCTGGCGGCAATGAGCGTATTCTCTATGTTGATGATGATGAGGGAGTAGCGCTGGTCAATAGTCGAATTCTGGAGAGTCTCGGCTACAGAGTATCCACATATCTTACTAGTACTGAGGCTTACCACATTTTCACTCAAGACCCTCAGATGTACGATCTGGTCATAACCGACCTGGATATGCCCGGAATGACAGGTGATGTGTTCGCTGCCAAAATACGTGCTTTACGGAATGATATTCCTGTTATCCTCTGTACAGGCTACAGTGAAAGGATTGATAAGGAAAAAGCAGCGGAAATGGGTATCAGCGAATTAATGATGAAGCCTCTTACCCGACTGGATCTCGCCTTGACGGTGCGGAAAATTTTGGGATTCGCCTAAGAGGAGCACGTCGGAAAAAGATCTTTTCATGAGAAATATACCCTTAATTCTGAGCAACGTCCGCATTCGCGGACTTGGAAATGTGATAGAGTCGCAATGGTTTGAAGTCGGTTCTTCCCTGACCTTTTTTGCTGTGCCGGAATCCTTTAATAGACAAGGGTTTTTAGAAGCATTACAGACAATTAATCCTCCTTATAATATAGAGAAGATTGACCCTTTCAGGAATTATCCCACAATAACCAGACAGGGTAAATTTCAGAAGAGGGTACGCCCTCATCGGCGAACGATTGCGTATGCGATTTTTACTGCTCAACCTCTGTTGGTAGAGGAACTCGCTGAAATAACACCACACCTCTATGAAGCAGACAGAATAGAAGTTGGGCGACGGTTTAATTATAGTCGCTGGGTCAATTTTGTTGAGATAGCCGGATCGAGCCGATGGAGCGAAATCAGCCGGGAGGTTCTCTCGCTGGCATCAGAGAACTCCCTTCTCTTTCCCGCTTCCAGAATGGATCAACTCAACATACTAAAAGAAACAGATAGAGTGGAAGATGATTTGCGGGAGTATCTTAATGCTGTTCTTCTCCAAATGCTACAGAGTGAATCGCAGCAGAAAAAAGGAAAACTGCATGAGCTTCGCTTTGCTGTACAGCGCCAGAAACATTTCGCCAATGCCAGAAAATATGTAAAAGAACAGTTACCTCTCTTTCATCTGATAGACAGCTATACGTTTGCTATGCCTTGCAGCCAGAGGGTTGCAGAAATATCAAGGTTTGTAGAGGGGATAGTATATGATTTTGAATGCGGTGGAACTGTACCGATTTTGCTTGTCAACGAACCGGATTTATCCCTCGGTGAAGAAGAAAAAAAGGAGTTGAGGCGTATTTGTAAAGATTTTTCCCTGAAATGCCAGTGCTTTTACTTCCTTAATGATTCCGAATATGATGCCGCTGCCGCGGAAGAGAGCAAAACCCTGACTTTGGCAGATATACTCGCTCGAGAGGATTCTGTTCTACAAGTGTCTTGATGCACGAAAAATTCAGGCTAAAGAACAGCAGACCCTTGCCCTCTGAAAGTCTTGATGCTCAGTTTCAGAGGGAGTTAGAATGTCTTTTATTGAAGATTTTTTCTCACAAAAACAACTGCCAGTGTAAATGTTACAAAAAAAATTAAAAACATGGGTCGGATTGCGAGAAAAACCTCTTTTGGAGAAAGGCTTTTGAGAAAACTGCCTTGAACGATGACGAGAAAATGTTTCAGTGGATTTGCCTCTGATACCGCTTGAAGAAGTTCCGGCATGTTTTCCACCGGGGTCGCAAATCCCGACAACAGAATGAGTGGCACTATTACTGAAAATGTTCCCAGGATAGCTTGCTGTTGCGTACTGCAGATGGAAGAAATCATCAAACCTATGCCGACCACGGAAATGATGAACACTACAAGACCGAGCAGAAGAAGGGGAAGTGAACCGGTAAAAGGGATACGGAAGAGCAGAACTCCCGCGGCAATCATCACGCATCCCAGGCTGCTTCCAACTATCAGCGCTGGAATCATTTTGCCGATAATAACTGCCAGTGGCGTGGTTGGGGCAACAAGCAGTTGTTCAAATGTGCCCATCTCTCGCTCACGGGCAATGGAAAGAGCACAGATGATAAGTGATGATGCCATTGCAAGCGTGCCGACCAAAGCAGGGACGATAAACCATTGATAGATAAGATTTGGATTATACCAGTTTCGGATCTCAAGCTGCGGCTGTGATTCTATTACCGGATGTATTTCTCTGTTTATATCAGCAACAATGGCACTGAAGTAATTCTGCGCTACCTGGGCACTGTTGGCACGGCGACCATCCAGAATTACCTGCATTTCAGCCGGGGTGCCGGCGAGTAGTCTGCGTGAGAAATCTGCCTGAAAACGGAGTGCTGCCAGGGCACGACGTTCATCAATTGCCTGTTTTAGCTCTGCTTCAGTTGATACCGTTTCTATATGGCTGATAAAGCCACCGGCAGAAACTCGTTCGATAACCTCCCGAGAATACGTTCCATTATCGTGGTTGAGTACGACCAGATCGACGTTGTTGATGTCAAGAGTTGCGGCATAGCTGAATATGAGAAGCTGCATCAGCGGCGGAATAATCAACGTCATTCTGCTTTTTGGATCTCGCAGGTAGCTCAGAAGTTCCTTGATGATGAGTGCCTTCAGTCCAGTCATCATATGAAATCCAGGTGCTTATACGTTTTTTTTACGGTTATGGTGAAGAACAGCGCCCCCACAGCAAGCATTG
>JAZBNU010000159.1:0-18724 GCA_036350815.1 Desulfopila sp. | reverse complement strand
TTCTTAGTTCTCCTGCGGGAGAGATTCGTTCACCTGCCTGAGAACATCATTAATCCCGGCTTCGATCAGGTCCGGCTTGGTCAGAATCTCCAGCTTTTTCACACCCCTGGCATCAACAAAGGTATTTTCGTAACGAACATGGGACTTTTTCAGAATTTCCATGCTGTCATCGAGAAGGATAAAGTGATAGCTGAGCAGGCCATACCCGGCAGCAAGAAAAGCAAGGAGGAGTACAATTGTTTTCATATCTTTCACCTGTTAAAAAAACATTATCAGATTTTTTGGGGCAGCAGAACAGTAAAGGTCGTTCCCTGTTCCAGTTTACTCTCAACCCGTATCAGCCCCCGATGGGCATCGACAATGGACTTTACAATAGCAAGTCCCAGTCCTGTGCCATGAATAGTTCTGGTATTCTTGTCTTTGACCCGGTAGAAACGGTTGAAAATTTCAGCAAGATCCTCTTCCGGTATACCATAGCCGGTGTCGCGTATCTGCAAAGAAATGAAATCACCTTCTCTGCAGGCATTAATGAGTATGCTCCCGCCAGAAGGTGAATATTTGACGGCATTGGTTATCAGATTGGTCAGGACCTCTTCCATACCCTGCCGGTCTGCGGTAATAACCGGCAGATCGCCCTCAACCTCCAGGGTAATGGAGATATCTTTCTGCTCGGCGCCTGCTTTGTGGAATACGACCTGCTCTTCAAGCATTTCCCGTAGATCGAGGTCTTCCATCTGCCGTCCCACCATACCGGCTTCAATCCTGGCGAGATCGAGCAGTTCGGAAACAAGCTCTACCAGATTATTGACCTTTCCAGACGCTCTTTCCAGTATTTCACGCTGCTTGGGGGTGACTTCACCCGCAAGACCGTCAAGAATGATTTTAATCTGGGCCAGCAGGGAGTTCATCGGACTCCTGATTTCATGGGAAACCATGGAAACAAAGTCCGATTTCATCCTGTCCATTTCCTTAACGGCGGTAATATCGTGCAGCACGGTGGTCGTTCCAAGAATCTGTCCCGTTCTGCTGCGAAACGGAGAACAGCTTGCACTGACAATTCGTTCCTTACCGCCTTCTCCTCCCTGCAGCGTTATCTCGCAGCTGGACTGGCTGATGGTGTCTTCCGGCATTGCCAGAGCTTCATCAATCAGTTTCACTATTGCCTCATTTGAGACTGCTTCTGCAACGGCTTTCCCCCTGGCATGGGCCTCAGGATAGTCCACCATGTTGAGAAAAGCCGGATTGGCGAGCACAATGTTTTTATCGGCATCAGTTGTCATTACACCGTCAAGCAGACGATTTACCATAACCCGCAGTCGGGATTTCGAGTCACTTATATCCTGGAGAGCACGGGTGTATTTAATCGACTTGGCAACCACGGCCCGCAGCTGGTCGGGGGTGAAAGGCTTGGGAATAAAATCAAATGCCCCTTTTTTCATGGCCTCAATGGAATGCTCAACCGTAGCATATCCTGTTATGACAATGACAGCGGTATCAGGATGCCGTTCGGTAAGACTGGGTAAAACATCAAGTCCCGAAATAACCGGCATCATCAGATCCAGCAGAATAACATCAAAATGTTTCGCCTCGATCATTTGCAGACCCAGTTCACCATTGTCGGCTGTTTCTAATATGTAGCCCTCATTCTCCAGAACCATGGTACAGGCGTCACGAATGCGCGCCTCATCGTCCACCACGAGAATTCGTGGCACTATTGTTTCCATTTCAGCCATTTCGTATATTTCCTCTTATCCGATAGAATCGAAAAGCATACCGTCGGAGTCCGTCATTGCCGGCAGCTGCATCGCAATGGTCGTTCCCTCGGCACTGGTCTGTTTCACAAATATTTTTCCGCTGTTTTCCTGCAATATGCCATACGCCATACTCAAACCGAGACCGGTTCCCTTGCCGAGCGCCTTTGTGGTGAAAAAGGGATCAAAGACCTTGCTGAGATGTTCCTCGGGAATACCGCAACCCGTATCAGCAACCTCGAGGTAGGCCCGTCCGCTGCGGGGCTCACCGAACGTTCTGAGCGTTAATACCCCTTTGCCGGACATGGCGTCGATGGCGTTGATAATAAGATTGATAACCACCTGACAGAGCTGGTGCCGATCGGCATCAATAAAAATCTGGTGATCTGTAAGATCCTTTATGACTTTGATATGTAAAAAAAGTTTCTGGTCGCGAATAAGACTGAGACTTTCATTCACGAGAGCGTTCAGCAAAAATATTTCTTTCTTCGGATTTGTCTGTCGGCTGTAGGCCAGCAGATTTTTTACAATATCACGGCACCGTTCTGCATCCTCAAGAATATATCCCAGATTTTTCTGCAAGGGATCATCTCGCTCCATATTTTCCTGCATCATATTGCCATACAGGAGAATGGAAGTGAGCGGATTGTTGATCTCATGAGCAACTCCGGCAGCCAGCCTTCCCAGTGAAGCCATTTTTTCTGTCTGCATCACTTGAGCCTGCGCCTCTTTCAGCTTTTTATCAACCGCAAGTCTCTCCCGCAGATCGTTAAATATCGCAGCAGTCGCGTATTCTTTTCCTTCCTCGTAAATAATAGCGGCCGTCATTTCCACAGGTATTTCTTCACCACTGCGGGTACGGACATTAACCTTTGTTACCGGCAGCTTCCCTTTTTCTCCGAGATTGGGATCGCGCAGTTTTCGCATGATTTCCCGCGCCACACCCTCGGGATAAAAATCCTCAATATTGACGGTATTGGCCTCTTCGGCTGTATATTGAAAGAGCTCTTCGGCCGCTGTGTTCATCAGGATAATATTGCCACGCCGGTCAGCGGCCATTATTCCGGAGACCGAACTCTGCACGACATTATCGATAAGCTCCCGCATACCGATATACATTTTTTCCAGAGTTTTAACTCGTGTAATATCTCGTATACTTTCTATAACATATGAAACTTCCCCATCATCTCCAAGAATGGGTGAAAAAACCCGGTCTTCCCATTTCTTGGAACCATCGCTCCCTTCAATATCAAGGACGACTGACTGGCCTTTTTTCTCCTCCACAGCCTTGATTAAGGGGCAGTCCTTCTCACCTGTGCAGGGAATGTCCTGATCGGGAAAACACCTGCGGTTGATATCGTGGCATTTTTGGCCGACGATGTCGTTGGAAGCTTGATTGATATGCTCCATAAACCGTTGGTTCACTGCAACAATGGTCCCATCGGGACGGAGGATCCGAGTAGGGTAGGAGAGGGAGTCGAAAACCCGCAAACGCCAATCCTGTTGTGCTTTTATTGGTGTCATAAATGATAGTTGATGAATTGTAAGAAGGATCTCGCGATATTACCGCAGCGCCGCTTCAGGGGACGGCAATGATATTCTTGAGAAACTCTGCAACAGAATCGGCCTGATTGCCGGGAACAACCAGATGAACGGATGTACCGGTGCAACCAGAGATAAGCAGTGAAAAGCCGTTCTCCCGCAAAGTGGAAAAAACAAGATCTGCAATGCCGTAACGGTCCTGAAAATGGGGACCATAAAATGATATCATCTCAACATTGTTGAGAGCAACAGGCTGTGCGAGCTGCTCCGTTTGACTCAGCCGGCTCAACTCCTCCAAAAATCTTTCTTTTGTGTTTTTGTCAACCACAAAACCACAGTATATTTCATCTTGAGGCCCAATCCGGCTATTCAGCAGACGAAATTTGCTCTGTGTTCGGCACAGCTCCTCCCAGCCGCTGCTCTGGAAAAGGATTTCATGGCAGGCAAGGCGAAACAAGGTCAGCTCTCGCTGAATATCCATTCCATAAATTCGAACTTTGGGTTCCCAATACACTGCGATGGTTTCGACAACTTCTCCTCCGAGAACGACCACCGGACGGTGAGGGGTGTGATGCAGAGGAAGTTCGCAAACCGTCAAAACTGCTTCAACCGCCCGATCCAGCAAGGAAAAATCGGTGTGGTAGACAATTGCGGAAACCGACGAGCTCATTCCGCAAACAGGGATGCCCCTGTTTGCCAGAGCCTTGGAAACCCTGGCAAACAGGCCCATGTCATACCCGTGAGGAAAAATGGATATCGTCCCGACTGAAGGCAGGAACCGACGCCACCCGCCCTCTGTCTTTTGGCGAATGCCGCTTTCAAGAAGGCTGAAATCATCGGCAGCAAGACAGAGAGTTGTCTGCGTTGCCGAGCCATCCAGCCCCTGATGCAGATGCGGTATGCTGATTTTAGCGGTAGTGATATCCCGCAGCAGCGAGGTAAGCCTTTCCTGCCCGTCAGACTCGAGAAAGTCGATCTGGACCAGCTCACCGCTCAGCTTGATACCGCCTATCCTGACTGTATCAATCATACCGCCTCTTGAGGATGATGAAAAAAGTGGAAATCAGAAGCTAAAACTGATTCCCTCACAATATTTTTACAGACTGTCCTTTACAATCTCCATGAGTTTATCGAGGTCGATGGGTTTCGGGATGAAATCGTCTGCCAGGGTGGTCTTGCCGCCCATATGGGTGTAGTTTGTTGAGCTGATAGCATCAGATACGGCTGTCAACAGAACGATAACGATATCTTTGTACTCATCGGAGTTTTTCAGTTCATTGCAGAGAGCATAGCCGTCTTTTCTCGGCATCATCACATCAAGAATGATTAAAGCAGGCTTTTCTTCCTTGATTTTCTCAAAGGCTTCTACCCCGTCATAGGCCTTTGCTACCTGGAAGTTCTGGCTCTCCAGTTTCATTGAAATCATTTCAACCAAATCAGTATCGTCATCCACCACAAGAATGAGTTGCTTATCGCTCATTATCCTATTCCTCCTTTGACAGTCTCGGTTCTTCCACCGTTTCTACACCTGTGGCCTAGGGAAAAGGCCGGCTCTTTTGACTATTTCTTCAACCTTTTCTTCCCATTCTATTGCCATAATATGAAATCCTGCAACTCCTTCAACCTTTTTCAACCGTTCCATGCTTTCAAGACAGATATCGACCCCCTCCTCAGGCTGCTTTTCCTTGGGAACGGAGGCCATGCGGTCAACAATTTCCTGAGGAACGTCCATGCCGGGAACTTTGTTTTTCATATATCTTGCGGCACCAACTGACTTGATCGGGGTAACCCCTGCAAGAATATAACATTTTTTATGCAGACCGCGCGCCCGAACTCCTTCCATCCATTTTTCAAACTTATCTACATTGAATATACACTGTGTCTGAATAAAGTCAGCACCTGCGTTGATTTTTTTTGCAAGTCGCATTACCCGCAGTTCAAACGGGTCGGCAAACGGGTTGGCGGCAGCACCGATAAACATTTTCGGCGATGGCCCTTTCAGGTCGGCTCCCCCCTGAAATTTACCCTCATCGCGCATGTTCTTCACCATCTGAATAAGCTGGATGGAATCAATATCATGAACGTTGGCTGCCATTGGGTGGTCACCGAATTTGGTGTGATCGCCGGACAGACAGAGTATCGTATCAATACCCAGAGAATATGCCCCTATGATATCGGCCTGCATGGCAAGTCTGTTGCGATCACGGGTAACCATCTGCAGGAGAGGATGCAACCCCTGTTGCCTGGTGATAACGGAGGCGGCAAAACTCGACATTCTCACCATAGCCGTCTGATTGTCCGTGATGTTGACCGCATCAACGACGCCTTTGAGATACCCTCCCTTTTTGACGACCTCTTCCGGCAAAGCTCCGCGCGGAGGACCACACTCCGAAGTAACGGCAAGATGACCAGCGGCTAAAACTTTTTCTAAATTGCTCTCTGTTTTCATTCTGCTAAATCCTCTCTAATTATCTTTCGCGGTCCACTGCCCCCACCGGATCTCCAATCCTTTGCAGGCGTAATTTCGACAAAGCTCTCTTCACGGCCGAGCGCTTTGAGACGGTCCCAGATTAACTGCCAGGCACAGTCCACATCATCACCAATCTCGCAACGACCGCCGGCAGAACCACCGCAGGGTCCATTCATCAGCTGTTTGGCACATCGGGCAATGGGGCAGATTCCGCCGGTCTGGCCAAGCATGCAGTCGCCGCAGCCCTGGCATCTTTCCGCCCAGACTCCCTGGCGCTCCGAAGCTCCCATGAACTTGGTGTTGACTGCAGGAAAAACAGGCGTGTCCTTGAATCTGCCGGCCAACTGCTGCACGCCACAGCCGCAGGCCATGGACATAATCGCCTCAACCCCGTCAATCATGGGCACAAGCTCTTCAACATATTCAGGATCACACTGTCTTTCCAGGGTGTGCTGTCTGATATCGATGGAACTGCCGCTTTTCAACAGAGCCATCTGTAGACCGGATGCCAGCAACCCCACTTCCTTTCGGCCCCCGGCAGCACATACCGTAACACACTCATTGCAGCCTAGCAGAAGAATACGCTTGTAGGGTTTGACATACTCAATCAGTTCTTCTAAAGGTTTTCGTTCAGCAGTGATCATTGTGGTTCACTCTCCTTCTGGAATTTTCCATCAACAGGCCACTTTGTCGGACTGGCCGGCAAGGGCTGATTTAATCGGGCTTGGACCGAGCTTTCGGATTTTTTCCGTTATCTCAGTGGCAACCTGGGCAAAACGGTATCCCATACCGGCCGACATATATACCATCTCCAGCCGCTCACTCTCGATACCTATCTCTTCCAGATACTTTTGTACATATTTCACCCGCCTGGCTGCTCTGTTGTTGCCGTTTTTAAAATGGCAGTCACCCTCAAGACAGCCGGCGACATATACACCATCGGCCCCTCTTTCAAAAGCCTTGACGATATGCAGCGCATCAACCTTGCCGGAGCAGGGTATGCGTATGATTTTTACATTAGCAGGGTAGGGCAGCCTTTGACTGCCGGCCATATCCGCTGCCGTATATGCACAATAGTGGCAGCAGAATGCCACAATTACCGGTTCAAATTTTTCCATTACGCCTTGGCCTCCAACCTGTCAAACAAATCTTCGATTTTTGCGAGAATTCGATCATCTTCAAACTGCATCAGCTGGATCGCCTTGGCTGGGCATTCAGAAGCACAAAGTCCACACCCATGGCACTGGGCCGGATCAATCTCGGAATATCCCTCCGCGTTAATAAAGGGCACATCAAAAGGACAAGCCCGGACGCAGATGAGACAGGCGGCACATTTGTCGCCATCAACCCTGGCAGAAGCAGCTCCAAGATTTATCGAATCCCGGGCCAGCAGCGTCTGGGCTCGTGATGCCGCAGCGCGGGCCTGGACAAGACTCTCGCGAATGGATTTAGGTGAATGTGCTGTTCCGGCGACATAAAAGCCGGGCATAGCCATATCCACCGGACGCAGCTTGATATGATCCTCAAGAAAATAGCCGTCATGGGTGCGCTGCAGTTTAAAGACCATGGCAAGTTCCTCAGTCGAGTCTTTGTCGGCAACAAGACCGGTACTGAGACAGAGGTAATCAGCAGCTACCGTCAGATCCATCCCCAGAATGGGGTCCGTAAAACCGACACTGACCGTGTCTCCGGATTTTTCAACCCGGGGAGGATTGTCCGTGGTGTAGCGCACGAAAATAATACCTTTCTCCCGTGCCTTCTGATAGTATTCTTCCTGAAAACCATAGGTCCGCAAATCACGATAAAGCACAAAAACTCTGGCATCCGGATTAATTTCAAGAAGCCGCAGACCGTTTTTCACCGCACTCTGACAGCAGATCCGGGAGCAGTTGGGATTTTCCTCATCGCGAGACCCAACGCATTGAATCATCACCACATTGTCCCAGGACTGGACCTTCTGCAGGTCCTCAGCCAGAATAGCCTGCAAATCAATCTGAGTTCCAACTCTGTCGTTTTCTCCCAGGAGATATTTTGCGGGGCGGTTCGGCAGGGCTCCGGTTGCCATGATGGTGACGCCGTGCTCTATCCGGCGATAAAACATCTGCTTCCCGACCTGCATTCCGGTTGTGAACATACCGGGCATACCGTTGTGATCTACAATAAGCGCGCCGGTAATCACTTCTATCTTTTCATGCGCTTTCGTACGGGAAACTAGATCTTCAACCAGTGCCGTAACGTCATCTCCTTCCAATGTTTTATGGAGCGACTTAGCGACTCCTCCCAGAGACGATGTTTTTTCCGCCAGATACACTTTAAAGCCCTGGTCAGCCAGTTCCAGCGCAGAAGTCATACCCGTAACTCCGCCGCCCACCACCAGGACATCCTTGTTCATCGGCAGGCTATGTTCGGAAAGCGGCTTTGAGGCAATTGCCGCACCTACCGCCATATGTATGAGATCTTTGGATTTTTGCGTTGCTGCCTGCGGTGCGTTGCCATGTACCCAGGTGGATTGATCCCGGATATTGGCCATCTCAAGCAGGTACTTGTTCAGACCAGCCTGACGGATAAGTTCCTGAAATTTGGACTCATGGGTTCTGGGCGAACACGCTGCCATTACCACACGATTAAGCCCCTCCTCAACAATTGTGGCTTTAATCTGTTCCATGGATTCACGACTGCAGCCATGTCCCTTGGCCGCTGCGACCACCACTCCCGGCAGTTGCCCGGCAAACTTCACAAGTTCATCAACATCCGCCACAGCACCGATATTTTCCCCACAGTCGCAGATAAAGACACCGACCCGGGGCTCCTCTCCGCTGATATCTCTCTCCGGCGGCAGTGCCTCAATCTCATCTTCAGTTATGGGAGTTGCGGCAATATCCTTTGCCGCCATACAGGCGGCAGCACTCGCCTGAACCATAGTCTCGGGAATATCTTTCGGCTCCTGCAGGGTACCGCAGACATAGATACCCGGACGCGAAGTAACCACGGCATTGAACCCCGGAGTCGTCGGAAAATTACTGCTGTTGGTTTCCAGACCCAGTTTCTCCAGAAGCTCCCTGCTTTCTTCACTGACCTTAAAGCCGGTGGCAAGCACCACCATGTCGAATTCTTCCGTAATCTGGCTGGAGTTGCCCTCCAGAGTGTAGGAAAGTTTCAGATCCTTTTCCCCTTCTTCCTGGACCACGGAATGAGGCCGGCTATGGATAAAACGCACACCGAACTCGTCCTTGGCCCGCTGATAATACAACTCATAATCCTTGCCAAACGTCCGCATATCCATATAAAAAATGGTTGTTTCGATATTTTCCCCGAAACGCTCCTTGGTGACGATGGCCTCCTTCAGGGCAAACATGCAGCAGGCACTGGAACAATGCGCCCCGGCACCTTTCTGAATTCCGCGTGAACCAACGCATTGGATCCAGGCGATTTTTTTGGGCTGCTTCTTGTTGGACGGTCGAATAAGCTGCCCCTGGGTCGGTCCTGATGCTGAAAGAATTCTTTCATACTCCAGACTCGTTACCACATCGGGCTGTGTCGCATAGGCCAGATAGTCGAGATGGCTTGGATCGAAAAGATCCGCACCCATGGCCAGGACAACGGAACCACAGCGAACTTCGCGGTTCCTGCCGATATCGTCGAGCTGAATAGCTCCTGCCGGGCATACTTTAACAAGCGCTTCAACATCATCACATTTTGCCAGATCAATGGAATAGGCCTGGGGAATCGCCTGAGGGTAGCGCATACAGGTTGGAGCGCGATGATCCAGCCCCGGGGTAAAACGAACCCACTGGGGAAACTGCTTATAGCACTCTCCGCATGCCGTACACTTTTCGAGGTTAATATAACGCGGCTCGGTGCGCAGGGTCGCTTTAAAGTTTCCCTTCTCCCCTGTTATACCGGTCACTGTTGTCATTGCCTCAAGCTCAATGTGCTTCTGTCTGCCGCCTTCCGACAGATTCGGTGACAACGTGCACAAGTCGCAGTTATTGGTGGGAAAAGTCCGGTCCAGCTGGGTCATCAATCCACCGATGTTATACGACTTGTCAACCAGAATCACATCCTTTTCAGCCTCGGCAAGATCAAGAGCGGTACGAATACCACCAAGACCACCGCCTATAACAAGCACTTTATTGCTGGTTGGAAGTTCTTTTGTATTCTGCATTTCTACCTTCTCATTCACTGATTTAATGGGTGCATTTCATCCCGTAATGTCGCTCTTTGGACTGTCAGATTCCTGCAACATCGAGTATATCGGGAAGCTTATGCTCCCATCCCAGAGTCTGGACCTTAACGCCGCCGACCATACGCTTCATGGCCGCGATTGTCTCACCCGCTATCTTGATGCCTTCGACCTCCCTGTCGGGTGCTTTCCTGATCCTGCGGATCAGGTCATCGGAGATTTTGGCGCCAGGCTCACTGTTGGCGATATATTGCGCTATCGCGAGTGATTTTATCAAAAAGACGGTGGGGATGATCGGTACATCCAGCCCTTTTACTTTTTCAAGAAAACCAGCAAAGTCATCAAGATTGAAAACCGGCGGAGTAATCACGAAAGAGGCACCGGCATCAATCTTTTTCCGGGCAAAATCAATCTCTTTATCCAGCTCTTTTTGGTTTTCATAGGGCGCAATGGTGCAGCCGCAGGTAAAACTGGGGATGCCGTCCAGTTCAAATCCTTCCATATCCTTGCCGGCGGCCAGAGACCTGATGGCACCGAGAAGTTCGACCTCATCAATATCCGTGACGGTCTGGGCTTCGCGGTGATCACTCTGGCTCATGTCTTCACTGTGAACCACAACTATATTATTGATTCCAAGAACGTGGGCTGCCATTGCATCTCCCTGCAGAGCGAGGCGGTTCCGGTCTCTGCAGTACATATGAATGATCGTTTCAATACCTTCCTGGCGCATCAGGACACCACCGGCCAGGGCACTCATCCTGACGATGCCGTTATCCATGTCGGGGATGACGATGGCATCAACCCGGCCTTTTATGCGGCGGGCGTCGTTCACCAGTCCAGCAATATTCACTCCCTTGGGAGTATGCATCTCGGCCAGCACTACAAAGTCATTTGATGACAATTTTTTTTGAAAACTCATGACGAATATTTCCTCCAAGTCAGAGATGTCGGTTAGCAGTTTCCCGTGCTTTAAAAAAGAGCGGTTTCAGGATGAAAAACATCGACATCCTTGAGATCATCACCAAGATAGGCACGTTCATTCGGTCCTAGAATTCCAAGGGACAGGCAGATTAACGTCCAGAGATGAACGGTGTTATAGGATCCACCAAAATGATGCCCGATGTCGTGAACCTGGGCATGGCAGTTGTGGCAGCCGGTGATACAGTAATCGGCGCCGGTGGCTATTATCTGATCAAACTTGAATTTGCCATATGCCCGGCGTTCTTCAGTATAGCCGGACTGAAGAAAACCGCCGCCGCCGCCGCAACAGTAATTGTTGGACTTGTTGGGGGTCATTTCTATAACATTTTCCTCACCGACCACCATTTTGACGACGTAACGCAGATCTTCAGCCACAGCATCGCCATATCCCTTGCGGATAATCTGACAGGGATCCTGGATTGTGAACTTTATCTTACGCTCTCTATTCCATTCGGAATTAACCTTCAGTCGACCCTCGCGGATCCATTTCGCGTAATACTGGTAGATGGATGCAACTTCAAAGTTGTGCTCGATACCAAATTTTTTCAGTCCGGCCCGGACTGCGAATGTGATGTGGCCTCACTCCGTATTGAGAAAGACCTTGCAGCCGAGATGGTCCGCCTGGCCCGCCGAAACCCTGGTAACATGCTCCCAGCAGTCATTATCTGCCAGGAAGAGACAGTAGTTCTCCGCAGCCCAGCCTTTGCTGCCATAGGTCCAGTCGACTCCTGCCAGGTGAAGTATTTTCCACAGCGGTACAAGCTCATCCGGCTCGGTTACAGGTTCTCTGGAATTCTGGTTGAGAAAAAAATGCGCGCCGGGCTTATCGATCGGCGCCACCATATCCTTGAACTCGGGCTGCGCCTCCTGATATTCCGCCAGAACATCCTCAACAACGAAGATAAAATCATCAGGTGCTGTTCCCATGGCGCTGGTTGAATCGTTGCGAAGCGCCATATCACAGGACTCTCGAATACCCTTGGGGCGTTCATCGCGAGGCCAGGTTGCCCTGGCGTTAAATACCAACTGGGGGATGTCTATTTTCATGGGGCAGACATAAATACAGCGCTGGCACATGGTGCACATCCATACCCATGGAGACTTCGTTGCTTCCTCATCCAATCCCATGGCGCACATGCGCAGGAATTTTCGTGGATCCATATCTTCAAGTCCGGATGCGGGACAACCGGAAGAACAGGCGCCACACGTAAGACAAAGGTTCAGATTACCGCCTTCGGGCAGAATCTCCTTGACCTTGTCCATGAAGGAACCCTTTTTTTTCCCTTTGATTGTAATACTGCTCTCTGCCATTGATTTCGTCCTTTTTGTCCTGTACACGTTTTGGTCTCTGGTTCAGCTGTCTCCATGAGACAACGCCTTTAACAGCCGGGTGCCTGCCATCGCTTGCGAATCCTCAGGCGATGAAGATCCTTTTCCTCAGCGGCATCTTCTTCAACAATCTCATATGCCGCATTGGGCAGAACCTTAAAGAGGTCCTGTTGAATTTCAGGATCAGCTCCTCGTATCTCCAAAATTTCAAGAGGGCTCATTTTTCCAAATACCTGCGTAACCTTTAACAGAGATATAGAGGAAAGTGAATCCCTGAAATCAATTATTTTTTCGATATTTTTTACCAATTACCTTGCTCCTGGAAAAGTGTTCAACAGCTGGTATGAGCAACATCTGCGCCAGGCCTAAATCAGAAATACTTAAACTATGCATAAGAATTAATTTTCGGCATACATACAATCATTTAAGCAACCATACTTGCTTTAATTACTACATAGTGGTTATAGAAAGTATATTGAAGTTGGCATCCAGGTGTTAAACTGTTAAAAGTGTTCTACTTTACACATGTTAAGCCTTAACAGGAGGGGTGTATGATCGGGCGCGAGCTTGACGGATA
This sequence comes from Desulfopila sp., assembly GCA_036350815.1. Classification (GTDB taxonomy): domain Bacteria; phylum Desulfobacterota; class Desulfobulbia; order Desulfobulbales; family Desulfocapsaceae; genus Desulfopila_A. Next base: position 5,891 of record JAZBNU010000159.1, on the reverse strand, counting down.
CTGGAAAACCGTGGTGGATACAATTCGTGACGGCATAATGATTGTCAACACCCATGGTGCTATTGTTTCCGTCAACAAGGCCTTTGAAGAAATCACCGGATACTCTCGGGATGAAATCATAGGTAAATCCTGTGAAATACTGCAATGCGATATTTGTGAAATCTCCCGCAAGGGCACCTCTGAGGGCTGGTGCGCTCTCTTTCGGAACGGAGAAGTGGAACAGCGCAAATGTACCATCCGCAGAAAAGACGGCACCTTTTTCCAGGCCCTCAAAAACGGCGCCATCCTCAGAGACGTCGACAACACCATTCTCGGCGCGGTGGGAACTATCGCCGACATCTCCGACATCGCCGAGAAAGATAACCAGATTGAAGCCTATCGCCGCCATCTCCGCTCGGAAGATCATTTCCAGGGCATCGTCGGTGTTTCCGGGCGGATGCATCAGGTCTTCGATATGATCAGAAACGCGGCCGGATCACATGCACCGGTCATAATTTACGGTGAAAGCGGCACCGGCAAGGAACTGGTCAGCCGGGCTATTCACAACATCGGTTTACGCAAAGACAAGCCTTTTGTTAAAGTCAACTGCGCCGCCTTAACAGAGTCACTGCTGGAAAGCGAGCTGTTCGGCCATGTCCGCGGAGCCTACACCGGGGCCTACAAGGACAGGATCGGCCGCTTTGAGAAAGCCAACGAGGGTGACATCTTTCTCGATGAAATAGGCGACCTTCCCATCTCGACCCAGACTAAACTTTTACGCGTTCTAGAAGAGAAGGTGATCGAACGTGTAGGCAGCAGCAGTCCCATTCGCACTGATGTGCGCATTATCTCCGCGACAAATCAGGACCTTATGCAGCTGGTAGAGCAGGGCGACTACCGCAAGGATTTTTACTTTAGAATCAACGTTATTCCCATCTTTCTCCCACCTTTGCGCCACCGTGTCGAAGACATTCCACTGCTTGCCGAGTCGTTTCTCACCAAAATGATTCTCAAGGACGGCAAGCATATCAAAGGTATCAGCAAAGAGACAGTCGAAGTTCTCATGAGTCACTCCTGGCCGGGCAATGTCAGAGAACTCAAAGGTGCCTTTGAATATGCCTTTGTGACATGTCACGAGGCAGTGATCCAGCCGCATCACCTGCCTGAAACCATTTACAAACCGCGCCGTCCCTCAGGACAACCACCCCGTAAAAGCTCTTTCAACATGCAGGAGATCGAAAAGCGGGAATTGCTGGAGATGTTAAAAAAAACCGGCGGCAATCAATCCAAGGCAGCCGAGCTGCTCGGTGTGTCCAGGGTAACTGTCTGGAACAGGATGAAGCGCTACGGCATCGACGCTAAACGTTTAATCGAAGTCCGCGACACCGCCAACTCCAGTGGGAATTGATCCAACAGGAAAGAAAACTCCTCTTTCCTTACCTTTCTCATGAGGCGAAAGCCTGAGATTCCGTTTCACAAAGAAGTCTGGTTACAGCATTGTACACATCGCGAAGATATACCGTCCCAACGACCTTGCCGTCCATGGCAACAACAGGCAGCCTGCGGACCTGCTCGACCAGCAGGATATCGGCACAGCGCATAATGGAATCACTGCTGCGAATCACTCGTACATCTTCTGTCATGATGCTCGAAACATGCATCTGTCTGGTCTTTTCAAAACAGTCCCGCCGCAAATTTTCCAGCGTAGCTTCGCTCAACTCATCATCAAGAAACATTTCCGCTACCATTATTGCGCGCAAAATATCTGTCGTTGAAACTATACCCACGATTTTCATTACCCCATCAAGCACCACAATGCCGTTCACCGAAAGACCATGGCCCCGTTTAACCCGATGCATAACCCGTATCGCTTCATGCAGGGTCATTTCCGGGGTCAGCCAGTCCGTTATGGGTTCCATTATGTCTCTAACTCTCATATTTCCTCCCGATGGCGCATGTTTCTGGTGAAAACAGCCTGTCCTGCTTGTATGATATCACACAAAAATCGTAATTCAAATATTCTGAACACAACGTTCATCAAATCTTATGTGTATCGCGTCTGGCCGGGTTGACAACTCTCCGTTGCCGTCGTTACTGTATTACCATACTGATCGCCTCTACCCCGGATTTCTCATGAAACACGACCACTTCCACCACCTTGTTTACGGTTCGCTCAACGACTACCTCACCGGTGAAGAGCTGACCGACACCGACGATGAACGCATCCGCCAGGATATCAGCAGATACATGGTCGAAGAAAAAAAATATCATAAAAATCAGCTCATCCCCCGCCTCTACATAGAAACTCTCTTTACCACTAATTTTGTCCGCTCCACCATTGACCTCACTGTTACAGCAAAAGACCGCCATTTCATGATAATTCGATATGGCCCAGGTTCACTTGTCAGCCGGGAACGATCTGCCGTCGCCGCCGCCAGGGTCCTCCACCCCGAGTACCGGATTCCGCTCGCCGTCGTCACAAATGGCCGCGAAGCCGAAATAATTGATACTGCCACTGGCAAGATTATCGGGAATGGGTTAGAATCACTTCCTGATCGTGTTCAAGCAGAAGAACTGATTTCCACCCTCACCTTTCTTCCCAGACAGAGCGACCTCGACCTGGAGCGCGAAAAGCGTATATTAAACGCCTTCGATGTGGAGCGGTGTTGCCTGTAACACGAATAAATCGACTCGTCCCCCAATCATCAATCAAGCTTTTAACGAGGAAGAAATATGGTCAATCAGAAAGGATGGAGCAAGACCAGCTGGCGCAACTCTCCCGCCATGCAGCAGCCAAACTGGCCGAATGAAAAAGAACTGAACAAAGTCCTGGAAAATCTGGCAATCCTACCACCCCTTGTTTTTGCAGGAGAAATACGCTCATTAAAAAGCTTGCTTGCCAAAGCGGTGAAAGGCGAGGCGTTTTTACTGCAGGGGGGAGACTGTTCTGAGAACTTTTCTCAGGTTACAGCCCCGAAGATCAGAGAAACTCTCAAGGTATTGCTCCAGATGGCCATTGTTCTCACCTACGCCGGCGGCAAGCCGGTCATCAAGGTCGGCAGGATCGCGGGTCAGTTTGCCAAACCGCGCTCTTCGGACAATGAAACAATTGACGGTGTCACCCTTCCCTCCTATCGCGGCGATATGGTCAACGCAGCAGAATTCGACGAAAAAGCCAGATTGCCGAATCCCAAACTGATGCTGAAGGGCTACAACATGGCCGCCTGTACCCTGAATCTTCTTCGTGCGTTTACCCGAGGCGGTTATGCGGCCCTGGACCGTGTTCAGGCGTGGAACCAGGAGTTTGTCGTACAATCCCCCATGGGCAGATCCTATAATCGACTGGCCAAACAGATCGATCAGGCCATTAATTTCATGAATACCATCGGGATTCCTACGGATATCCCCCAAGTCAACCAGACCCAGCTTTTCACCTCACATGAGGCCCTGCTCCTTGGCTACGAGGAGTCGCTCACCAGAATCGACTCCACCAGCGGCGACTGGTATGACTGTTCCGCACATATGCTCTGGATAGGAGAACGGACCAGGCAGGTGGACGGTGCCCATGTCGAATTTCTCCGCGGTGTTCTCAACCCGCTTGGCGTCAAAGTCGGACCCACATATAAAATGGACGACATCAAACGGCTCATCGACGTGCTTAACCCGGAGAATGAACCGGGCCGATTGACCCTTATCACCAGGCTGGGTATGAAAAATGTCGAAAAGGTACTTCCGCCCCTGTTGCGCGAAGCCAAAAAGGAAGGGTATAATATCGTGTGGAGCTGCGATCCCATGCATGCCAATACATATACGGCCGACTCGGGACATAAAACACGGAATTTCAACGACATTCTTGCTGAAATAACCTGTTTTTTCGAAGCGCACTGGTCCGAAGGCACCATCCCGGGCGGTGTCCATTTCGAGATGACCGGCGAAAATGTCACAGAATGTACCGGTGGTGCCCGCAACATCATCGACGCTGAGTTGCAGAACAATTACCTCACCTCCTGCGACCCGCGCTTGAACGCGGAACAAAGCCTCGAGGTTGCCTTTCAGATAGCCGATATGATTCGAAGTTGATCTTCTCACTATTCGCACCGTCAGTCAGAAGACTGCCGGTGCGTCATTCGCCTTCCCTTCCGTCCCCAACGTACCCCCGTAACCGGTTATCTGTTTTTCAAAAAGTCCGACATGGGCTCTTGGGAGAGTGTAAAATTACATTTCGGTAATCTTTCTTGACGCTGTAACTATCAGCTTTACAGTTAGATTCATGGCACACGTATGTTTAAGCAATAGAACACCAACCATGACAAAGTGAAAGAGGACCGTTTATGCAAAATACTATTCCCCTACAACGAACCGCACTATTATTTTTCAGCATGTTTCTTCTTCTAGCGTCTCTTGCTCCAGTCTCAGCCTCGACGGCAGACGAAATAGAGGTGCTCAGCAAATCGGCTAAAGCCTTTTCCTCCGTTGTCAAAAAGGCAACTCCTGCAGTGGTGCATGTCGAGGTGGAAAAGACCGTCGGAGCGACAAATTATAACTTTGATTTTTTTAACAATCCCTTTTTTGAACGATTTTTCGGTCCGGATTTTCACCGTCAGTTCCCGCAGCAACAACCCCGGGAGCGCAAACAGCAAGGACAGGGTTCCGGCTTTATCATCAGCAAAGAAGGACTGATTCTCACCAACAACCATGTCGTGGCCGATGCCGATACCATCCGGGTGACGCTGTCTGACAACAAAAAAGTGGAAGCAAAACTCATCGGCAGTGATCCTCAATCCGATGTCGCCCTGATCAAAATCGATAACGGCAACAACCTGCCGGTTCTCCCCATGGGAGACTCCGATGAACTTGAAGTAGGTGAGTGGGTCATCGCCATTGGTAATCCGTTTGGGCTCAACCAGACCGTCACGGTAGGTGTCGTCAGTGCCAAGGGAAGAAGCCGTGTCGGTATAAATGAGTATGAGAACTTCATCCAGACCGATGCCGCCATCAATCCAGGCAACTCAGGAGGCCCGCTCCTGAACATCCATGGCGAGGTTGTCGGAATTAATTCAGCACTTTTTTCCCGTACTGGCGGATATATGGGTATCGGATTTGCCATTCCCATTAATATGGTAAAGGCCATCAACGACCAGCTCCAGGAACATGGAAAAGTAACACGGGGCTGGCTCGGCGTTGCCATTCAGGATATCGATGAGGATCTTGCCAAATCATTCGGCCTGAAGGAAGCCCGCGGCATCCTGGTCAGTGAGGTGCAGAAAGATTCTCCCGCCGACAGGAGTGAGCTGCAGCGGGGAGATGTTATCATTGAGCTTAACGGCATTGCCCTGCAGAACGTCAGCGATCTGCGCAACAGAATCGCACTTATTGTACCCAAAACAGAAGCAGAGCTTGTTGTTATCCGCGACGGCAAAGAGAAATATATACAGGTCGTCATCGGTGAACAACCGGCCGACTTCGGCAGAGTGGCCCAGTCTTCCTCCGACCGGGATTTTCTGGAAAAATTCGGTTTCAGCTTCCAGGAACTGACCCCGGAACTTGCGGAACAGTTCGGGTATGAGGGTGAGCAGGGTGTTCTGGTTGGTGATGTCCAGCCAGGAAGTCCAGCTGCCACGGCCGGCCTGAAACCGGGACAACTCATTCAGGAAGTCAATAAAGAGACTGTTGCCAATCTCGGTGAGCTGCAGAATGTTCTGAAAAAGGCAGGTAATGCCGACAGGATGCTTCTCAGGGTCCGGTCAGGACAATTCAGCCAGTATGTGGTTCTCGTAGCAAAATAAACAGAAAAAAAACATGATATCCAGCCTGGATATCGCTTCAATCCGGCGGCTCACGCTCTGTTCGTGGGCCCGCCGGACTCACCTCAGTAAAAGCAGATAGTATCCCAACGTGCTGTCTTCACCTTT
>JAZBNU010000158.1:0-7808 GCA_036350815.1 Desulfopila sp. | reverse complement strand
TTATGCTTCGGCGACATATTATAGCCATGATGGTTATACTGGGGTGCTCATTGATGTCTATCTCGCCTGCCTCGGCAGCTGAGTCCTTTGAAAAGCTGGTCAAAGAGGCCAGAGGGACGGAAGTGACATGGTTCATGTGGGGCGGTTCTCCTGTTATCAACTCCTGGGTTGATACCTATGTCGCCTCCGAGGTGAAAGACCGTTATGGTATCACCCTGAAACGGGTTTCCGCTGATGCGGCTATCTTCATCAATAAGCTGCTCACCGAAAAGCAGGCCGGCCGCACCACGGGAACCATGGATCTCCTCTGGATAAATGGGGAGAACTTTAAAAATGCCAGAGAAAACGACCTTCTTCAGGGGCCTGTTACAGATATCTTGCCCAGTTTCTCCTTCGTCGACCCGGAATCCGTTGCCTATGATTTCGGGTATCCGGTGCAGGGATATGAGGTCCCTTACGGACGGGCTCAGTTTGTTTTTGAATATGACATGGAAGCACTGCCGAATCCGCCGCGATCTTTTGCCGAACTGAAACAATGGGTTCGGGATAATCCCGGCAGGTTTACCTATCCCAGACCACCTGATTTCACCGGTTCTGCCTTTATCCGGCAGGCGTTCTACGCTCTTACTGGAGGGCACCAGCAGTATATGGCCGGGTTCGACGAAGAACTCTATCTCCGCAATGCACCCAAACTCTGGGACTATCTTAACGATATCAAACCGTATCTCTGGCAGGAAGGTAAAACCTATCCCAAGGATATTGCTGCCCTTGACACACTTTTTGAGAGGGGCGAGGTGGCTTTGAATATGAGCTATCATCAGGCCAACGCACAGAGCAAGATAACGCAGGGGCGGTATCGTCCTAGTGTACGAACCTTTGTGATGGAGGATGGCTCGCTTTACAACACGCATTTTACTGCTGTACCTTTCAATGCACCGAACAGGGCCGGAGCGTTGGTAGTTGCCAATTTTCTCCTCTCACCCGAAGCGCAGCTGCATAAGAATATGCCGAAGAACTGGGGTGATTTCACCGTGCTTGATCTGGGACGGCTGGATGCTGGTATGGCACAGCAGTTCAAGGATCTTGATCTGGGTGAGGCCACTCTTTCACCGACCGCTCTCGCAGCAGCAGCTGTTCCGGAGATTGCTTCGGAATACCTGGAACTTCTGGAAAGAGATTGGGAAAAACAGGTATTACGCAACAGGTAAATGACATGCGCCGAGGCGTCATCTTTCTCAATCTGCTTCCTCTGCTCATCCCTTTTCTCGCTATTGTGGCTGGAGGACTGCTTGTTACCGTTCTCCAGTCCTTTGGCCTCTTCATGTTCTCCTATACGTATGAGGACATGTTCTTTGCCTATCGGGAGCTTTTTGATGACAGCTGGTTTATCCAGTCGGCCGTTTTTTCTCTGCGGGTTGCCTTGACATCTGCGGTGGCAGCAATTTTCTGCGGTACTTTACTGGCCTATTCTATCTGGCAATTGCCCGAGAGGTATCACCGTTATACGGTAATCTATAAAATACCCCTTATTCTGCCGCATATTGCAGTGGGGTTTATTGCGGTTATCCTGCTTTCCAAAACAGGAATATTTGCCTCCATCGCCTATCAGCTTGGCCTGATTGATTCTTTTGCCCAATTTCCCGGCCTGCTCTACACCAGATCGGGCATCGACCTTATTCTGGCCTATATCTATAAAGAGACGCCGTTTGTCATGGTAATGGTGTACGCCATCCTGTCACGTTTCGACAGGCGTCTTATCGAAACAGCGAAAATGCTGGGTGCCTCCCAGGCAAAAATCTTTTTTAGTTTGATTCTCCCGTTTATCATGCCGGTGCTCAACACCACCTTTGTGATCCTTTTTATATTTTCCTTCGGTGGTTTTGACCTGCCATTTGTTCTGGGGGACAGCTATCCCGGCATGATTTCTGTTCGGATTTACGAATACTTTTTTCAAAAAGATCTTGCCATGAGACCGGTGGCCATGGCCATGCTGGTACTGGTCTTCTGCTTCAGCCTGTTTTTTATCCTTGGGTATCTCAGGTTTTCGGCGCATCTGGAAAAAGGAGTACGTAAATTATGATGCGTCTTGTCTCTGTTTTGCTGTTTCTCTTCCTGATTTTTGTTTCCCCTCTGGTAGTGCTTTTTTTCTACGCTGCTTCTTCTTCCTGGACTTTTCCGGATATCCTTCCCGCCTCTTTCGACGGCAGGAGTATTGGCTATCTTTTCAGCCACGGAAAAGATATCAGTGTGAGCATGTTGTCTTCCTGTGGCTATTCCTTCGCTGCTGTTCTGGTAACACTGCTGATGACGATCCTGCCGGCCAAGGTTTTTGCGCGAACCGTTTTTCCCGGGAAGATGGTGCTCGAAGGCCTCTTTCTTGCTCCGGCACTTATCCCGCCGATGGCGTTTGCCATGGGGGCACACTATTTCTTTGTCCTTTTCGGAGTTGCCGACACCTTTGCCGGGGTTGTGCTGATTCTCAGTTTATACAGCTATCCCTATATGCTGCGTGCCTTGACGGCCGGCTACCTCACCTATGGGGAAAATCTGGCTCTCTGTGCCCGTAATATGGGGGCTTCCACCACACGTATCCTTTTAACCATTGAGTTACCGCTGCTTATCCCTGCCATAGTTGCCGGAGGCACTATTGTCTTTCTCGTCTCATTTTCCGAATATTTTCTTGTCTTTCTCATCGGCGGCGGCACGGTTCCGTCCTATTCCGGGTATATTTTTCCCCTGCTCAATTCCTCCGATAACAGTGTTGCCTCATTGCTGACCCTGCTCTTTGTCCTGGTCCCTGTACTTCTATTTATTATCATCGACCGTCTTGTCTATGGCATCTATCGTAAGCGTGGTCTCCTGTAATATTTTTCATTCCTCTGCATTTCTGGGGATGGAAAAGATTTTGATTTGACAATAGCCTCATCAATTTGCCACAATCCACTCATGTTGCAGATTTCTCAACATTGGCAATTTGGCTGATCTCTACAACTTGTTTTTCCTTCAGTGCACTGACGATCCAGTGTGAAAAGGACAGGGGCTGCTTGCAATCCGGGCTTGTATCTGGTGGGAACTTGCCGCAGCCCTAATTGCCTGTCAGGTTGGCCTGTTTCGCAAATTGCATGGCAAAGTTGAATGATTAGAGTGGTACCAATGAGATTACGTCTCGTTGAAAGGACCGTGTCAACGAGACATTGTATATTGCAGGATTGGTGTATCGCGGCAGATAAGAGATCGTTTCGCCCTGCAGGATGTCTTCCGGGCCGATGCCTGTTGCTATGTATATGATAGAAAAAATTGTCTGCAGTTCCATTCCCCATGTTGTGTTTCGATCTTGCCGGATTGACCTGATATCCGGTTTGAATTGTACTTCCTCAGCCTGGAAAAAAGAAAATTGTAATGCTTATTGACCTGATTCAGAATATTGCCCTGCTGGTGATGCTGGCAGTTGCGCTCCAGATGCTTACACAGCGGTTTGCCGGGCGATCCCTTTTTTATCGGGTTCTGACAGGTCTTCTTTTTGGAGGAGTGGGCATACTGGTGATGATGACCCCGGTCCATTTTGCTCCAGGAGTTATTTATGACGGTCGCTCCATTGTCCTCAGTCTGGCCGGGCTTTTCGGTGGTGGGTTGCCGGCAGCTCTGGCCGCTGTGGTTTCCGGGGCCTACCGCCTCCACCTGGGTGGTGCCGGAGCCTGGGTGGGCGTTGCTGTAATTGTCGAGGCCGCCTTTCTCGGTGCCCTCCTGCACTCCCTGCGCAAAAGTGATCCGCGCTGGGGCGGGACGGGTCCGCTCCTGCTTTTTGCTCTGCTTGTTCATGGTGTTATGCTGGCTCTGCAGCTGCTGATTCCCGGGGGAGTCGGCTGGGATGTTTTGCGCCGCTTTGGGCTTCCCATTATTATTTTTTATCCGCTGGCATTTGTTTTAGCCGCCCATGTTTTTTTTGAAGGAGAACGAAGACAGGCAGCCCTGGCCGCTCTGCAGCAGAGTGAGGAACAGTACCGCAGTCTCTTTGAAAATAATCATGTTGTAATGTTGATCATCGATCCTGAGGACGGCAAAATTGTCGATGCCAACCCGGCGGCCCTGTCTTTTTACGGCTGGAGCCGGGACGGCCTGTGCGGCAGAAAAATAGATGACATCAACACGCTGGAGCCGGCAGAAACTCAATCCCGGATTACCGGAGCCAAAGAGACCCGCCAGAGCCGGTATCAAGTACAACACTATCTTGCTGATGGTTCACTGCGGGATGTCGAGGTGTTCAGTGGGCCTATTTCATACAATGGCCGACAGCTTCTCTATTCCATTATTCATGATGTCACTTCGCGGTGTGAAACGGAAGAGGCCCTGCGTGTCAGCGAATCACTGCAGCGGGCCATGATTGCATGTTCACCGGTGGCTCTGTACAGCATCGATCTTGAAGGCATCGTACGGAGCTGGAACGATGCGGCGGAGAAAGTTTTCGGCTGGTCCGCAGAGGAGATTATGGGGCGTCCATTACCGATTGTGCCGGAGGACAAAGAAAAAGAGTTTTTTGCTCACAGACAGAGTCTGGCCGCAGGCCGCAGCTTCTCCGGCAAAGAGGTGGTCCGTCTTCGGAAAAGCGGTGAACGATTCTATGGCAGACTGTCAACTGCTCCTTTGCGGGACGGCCGGGAAAACATTATCGGCATCATGGCTGCCTTTGAGGATATCAGTGCGCAGAAGAAGGCGGAAACCGAACGAGAACTCCTTATTACCGCTATTGAGCAGGCCGGTGAAGTCATAGTTATTACTGACGCCGAAGGTGTTATCCAATATGTTAATCCTGTTTTTGAAACAATGACGGGGTACAGCAAGGAAGAGGCTCGCGGCCGGACTTCCCGTATTTTGAAAAGTGGGATGCAGGACGACGAATTTTATCAGCGCATGTGGACCACCATCAGTGGCGGAGAAATCTTTCAGGGGCGTATGGTAAACAAGCGTAAGGATGGAACATTCTATACGGAAGATTTCACAATCTCACCCGTGACCGACAGCAGTGGTGCAATTACCAATTTTGTTGCCGTTAAAAGAGATATTTCCGATCATCTGTCCCTGGAAGAACAGTTTCAGCAGGCTCAGAAAATGGAGTCGGTGGGAAGACTGGCCGGCGGTGTTGCTCATGATTTCAATAATATGCTCAGTGTCATCCTGGGGTATGCCGAGCTGGCTCTTGAAGCCGTTGAACCCGAAGAACCGCTCCACGAAGACATTCTTGAAATCCGCAAGGCTGCCGAGCGTGCCACCGAAATCACCCGTCAACTGTTGGCTTTTGCACGTAAACAGACTATTGCCCCTCAGGTCATTGATCTGAATAAGACAGTCGAGACCTCTTTGAAAATGCTCCGGCGGCTTATCGGCGAAGATATTCAGCTGGCCTGGCGTCCCGGCAGAACATTGTGGCCGGTTTGGATGGACCCGTCCCAAATCGATCAGATTCTTGCCAATATGTGCGTAAATGCCAGGGACGCCATTGCCGGAGTGGGCAGAATTACCATCGAAACCAATACAGTGAGCTTCGATGAGGAGTATTGTGCTGAGCATCCCCACTTCAGGCCGGGGGATTATGTCATGCTTGCCATCAGTGATGACGGCAGCGGCATGGATAAAGAGGTGCTTGAAAATATCTTCGATCCGTTTTTTACCACCAAGGAAGCAGGCAAGGGGACAGGGCTCGGGCTTGCCATGGTGTATGGCATAGTCAAACAAAACAACGGATTCATCAATATCTACAGTGAACCCGGACAGGGCACCACCTTTAAAATATACCTGGAATCGCATCAAGGCGAGAGCGAAATCGTCCAGCAGGAGGTGGTAGATGATGTTCCGCCCGGACGTGGTGAAACCATTCTGGTGGTGGAGGATGAGGCTTCCATTCTTAAACTCGCCAAGGCAATGCTCGGGAGGCTGGGCTATGATGTGCTTACAGCGGCAACGCCGAATGAGGCTATAGAACTTGTGGGGAAATACCAACAGCGAATCGCCCTGGTTGTAACCGACGTCGTCATGCCGGAAATGAATGGACGCGAGCTGGCCGGCCGACTGCAGACAAGAAGTCCTGCCCTCAAGTTTTTATTCATGTCCGGGTACACCGCAGATGTTATTGCTCATCATGGTGTACTCGATGAGGGGGTCCGCTTCATCCATAAACCTTTTTCCTTGAAAGATATCGCAATCAAAGTACGTCAGGCAATTGAGGGGGACAACGGCACGCTGCAGAGATCAGTATAGGGAGGTTGCGCCGCCTTTGCGCAGTCTTGCGACTGCAAACTGGAGATCCGCTATCCCGCCATATATACAGGCTGAAGCTTACTGTTATCTTCTCATTTTGCAATAACCAACAAAAATAGTTCCACATGAAAATCCTAAGAAAAATTGGTGCCCGACTGGCCCATCATTTATCAGAACCGCGCAAAGGCAATGCGCGTATTGCCACCTCCAGTCCCGCAAAGCTGGCCGGTTGTCTTCGCCCCGGCGATGTACTGCTGGTGGAAGGAAGCAGTACCTTCAGCACAGCGATAAAATATCTGACCCAGTCCAGCTGGTCCCATGCCGCCCTGTATGGCGGCGATAGTGTATCTGCCGATCAGGATGATGCTGACCCGCCGGTTTTAGTGGAGGCCGATATAAATGATGGCGTCAGGGCAGTAGGGCTGTCTCTCTATGCTCCGTTTCATACCCGGATCTGTCGGCCCGTGGGACTGAACCGCGAAGAGATTGATACAGTTGTGCAGTATGTCGTCTCTCGTCTGGGCTATCAGTATGATTTGCAAAACATCATTGATCTGGCAAAATATCTGCTGCCCATCCCCCCTGTCCCGTCCCGTTTCAGAAGACGCCTTCTGGCCCTGGGCAGCGGGGATCCGACGCGGGCGATCTGCTCTTCTCTCATTGCCCAGGCCTTCCAGGAGATTAAATACCCTATTTTGCCGGAGGTAACCATACAGCAGTCTGATGACCCTTCCTGCCGGGTCTGCTCCAGGGAGATGCATCATATACGGCATCACAGTCTTTTTGCCCCGAGGGACTTTGACGTTTCGCCCTATTTTCAAATTATCAAACCGACTCTCGAAGACGGCTTTGACCCCCACAGTTTTCCCTGGAGTGAACATTCGTCTGTTCATCCAACACTCAATGGTAAAATTGGTAGTTTTAACTATCGATAAACACCCTTTCGCCGCCTATTGTGTTGTTGGTTGGATGGCTTACTGTATCAGGTAAGAACGATGCACAAAGAGCATCACTCCACAAAAACAAAAACATGAACATAGAGGTGACATTATGAGAGGCGGATATGAAAGTTTAGTATGGATCAATGACAAGAGTGGCAAAGAATACGTTTGTTATGCCGATGATACCCGCAACAAAAAATCGTTTGAAGAACTTAGCGATGATGAAAAGAGAAGCTGCGATAATGTAAATCAGCTTATCGGTACTGAGCGCTGGTAGAAGTACCACCGGGGGCACCCGATTCGCCTCTATGAGTCGGGAGTCCCCGCTTCTGTTGTAACCAAAATTTCGTTTATCTCTTCACTGTCTAACTATTCTTTATCTGAGAACCTGATTACCCCTGAACCTCAGCTTCGTAATTATAAGGGGGCAGGGTCGCTCTTTTCCCGGGTGTCTGCAGCCAGGACGGCTGCAGTCAAGCCCCCATGGATGGGTTTATGGCAACCCGTGAAAAGAGTGATCCTGTCCCAGACAGGCTTACTGATCTTTAGGGGTAATCAGAAAGAATTTTATTTCAAACAGAATCATGATAGGCTAAAAGAAGCTTACTTTTTCTT
>JAZBNU010000157.1:0-3543 GCA_036350815.1 Desulfopila sp. | reverse complement strand
GGTGGCGGCACTCTTTTTGTGATGCGGCAGCGATTCACTGAGAATCTCCCAGTCACCCGGCAGGTTCTCCTCCACAATCACCTCTACATCGTGCTCTTGAGCATTGTGCAGGGAGACAGCATAGGCCGATTCATGAATTCTGCTTTTCCCATCCAAGCCACGGGAGACGGAAAAGTCTGTTTGCACTCTGTCGGCAGTCACATCAAAAGAACGTCCCAGCCTGATTCGTATTTCTCCATCTTCGGGAATATGACCAATGGAATCCTCTCCGACAAACTGAGAAAAGCCCCCACTGTCTCTTCTATACACCCGCACTGTTCCTGCAGGTTTGGGTAAGCCAAACCCCGATTCTCTGCTATTCTGTATAACGATGGCAGCCTCAACACTCTCTTCACTGCTGATTTTTCCAACTTTAGCCCAATAATAACTCTGGTTTACGGAGCGCAACAGCAATTCTTTACGGCAGATACCGTCATCCTCCTGCAGCAGTGCTATCTGTTTCACCTGATTATCAGCCAGATTTGTTGGGCGGTCGAGAGAATACAGATGATATGCAGCAAAAGATTCCTGCCTCACCTGCTCTTTGCCGCGAGCCATCATGGTTTCCGCGGAATCCGCCAGAGCCATCGGCATCATCGTCCTTCCCTCATGTACCTTGTTTACTTCACCGGCAACAAGCTGCAGCCGCGCATTGCTGTAGCTGGTACCGCTGTTGTTAGTCAGGGTCACCCAGCCTTTTACATCTATACGATCCTCACTCTCATGCAATTCAGCAACATAATCAACTTGCCACTCCAGTCCTTCAGTAAGATAGGAAAGTTCCACCTCCTGGTTTTCTGGAAACGTATTGGCTACCAGCATGGATAGAGCTGGCGTATTTCGCAGATTTCCAGGCAACTCAGGATAACGGATCCGGCCAGCTATATTGGTTTCAAAATGATCTCCGATTTGAAAAACCGTCCCCCCTGCAGTGCTTACAATTCTAGCCTGCACCTCCGATTCTTCTCCGCTTGCCGGATTGACACGAACAATCGTGACTTTCCGGCCGACAAAGTTTTCCAGCAGTGAATCAGGCGTAAGGATATCAACATCATAGCTCTGCTCCAGTACCTCTATTTTCTCTCCTCGCAAAGAAGCTGTTTCAGCTTTAATCCTGGGACTTACTCCTTTAAATTCAACAACATGCTCTCCAACTGGAAGAGAAATCAATCTCGAATCCCTTACCATTGCGAGGTTGGTGTTGTAAACCGTCAGACCGATAGTCTGTCCGTCTTCCCCGATGATAACCCGTTCTGCTGCAGCGCTGCCGGCACACACAGCAAGGGATACAATGAGAGCAACGATAATCTTACCATTCATATGTGTTCTCCTCACAGGCGTCCATCCATTCCTGAACGGACTTCGGTTAACAGGAAAATAACTCTACTTCCTGCGTATCCTATCCCATTGAAACCGGATAGAAAGCCACGATCTTTTTTTCTTTCTCCAGGCTAACGCAGAGTCCTTGGATTGGCAAGGCAGGCCCTGTCAATCTTTTTTGTCCAAAGGCTGTCAGCCGGCAGTAATCATTACACTAATCTTATCTGAAATTAACACAAAACTCATATGTTCCGGTCATAGTCTCACCAATGATAATCCAGGTTCACAATGGATTAAGAGACTATCAGCTCGGAGGATTCAGCATGAAACCTGAGACGTATGAGGCCATAAAAAAAGAATGGTGCAAAAGAAGCAATGCGGAACAGCGCAATCTGATTTACAGATATATTCAGGGCGACAGTAAAGGCTTGCGGGGCAGCTGGATGGAATTTCTCCAAATCCAGTTTGGACTGCATCGTTCCGCATCAGAGCTTCAGAAAGACCCTTCTGTCCGGATTCGCTCTGCCTGTCAAGCCTGAGAAAAGACTGCTTTCAACTACCAGCAAGCTTGACTTTGTAGCCGTGTTGAGAGAGGAACGCTGCGAGTTCTTTGCGCTGGTCACCCTGAATTTCGATTGTCCCGTTTTTTACCGTTCCACCGCAGCCGCATCGTTTTTTCAGCTGAGCTGCGAGGACAACCAGCTCTTTTTCCTGGAGCGGGAGTCCCTGTACAGTGGATACTCCATTGCCTTTGCGCCCCTTGGTCTGCCTCCCTATACGCACAACGCCATCTCCAGGTGCTGCCCGATTTTCTTTTTTCCTGCAGCCGCACTTGCGTTGTTTTTTGCCGCATTCCCTGCAGATGCCGCCATCATCGGTGGAATATACCAGCTTCGCTTCTTCCGTCTTTTTCATAAAAACACCAGGAAATTTCCCTGTAGTATTACCATTCCCTTGAATTTCTGCCATTTACCCACATTTCTTCTTCAGGTTAGCCGCCGAACTTATCTCTATATAGGATGCACCCTGATGCGGCCCAAAGTTGCCGGCAAGAACAATAATCAAATCGTCATCGGCAAAATACCTGTCATTGATAAGCCGACAGATTGCTCCCTGCAGAGGACGGGCAGAGGTTATATCCAAGGGGGTGTATTCTGCATACACACCGAAGGAAAGTGAGAGCCTGCGCATCACCTGCCGATCGTACACCTGGGCGTAAATAGCATTGTTGCCCCGATAGGCAGATAAAGCAAGAATTGACTTACCGGTGAGAGAATCAGCAACAATGGCTTTAGTGTTGAGACGCAAGGCCGCCTTTACCGCAGCCTTGGCGAGATAGGCCGTCACTTTGTTTTCGTGACCATAGGGGATATCGATGAACCTGTCACTTTTCCCTTCGACTTCTTCAATTATTTTGGCCATTGTCCGAACCGCCATCTCAGGATACTTTCCACTGGCGGTTTCTCCAGAGAGCATCAGCGCATCCGCATGATCAAGACATGCATTGGCTACATCCGACACCTCGGCCCGGGTCGGGCGAGGTGACTCTATCATGGAATGGAGCATTTGCGTGGCAACTATAACCGGTTTGCGCTGAACAACGCATTTCTCGATTATTCTCTTCTGGATCAAAGGTATCTGCTCCGTCGGTATTTCAACCGCCAGATCACCGCGCGCAATCATGATGCCGTAGACATGCTCTAAAATTTCATCTAGATTGAGAACTCCTTCAAAATTCTCTATCTTGGCAATGATTTTCATCGCTGATCTTTTTTCATCGAGAATTTCCTGAACAGCGATAACATCTTCCTTGTTGCGCACAAATGAGTGGGCGATAAAATCAAGATCATTATCCGCAGCGAAACGAATAAATCCTTTGTCTTTCTCGCTCAAGGCCGGCAGTTTGACATGAACAGAAGGGATATTGATACTTTTCCTCGCATGTATTACACCGTCATTTTCCACCACGCAGTCCAGATATTCACCGCTTTTTCCCATGACCCCCAAAGCAATATAGCCGTCGTCTATTAGAATGGAGCTGCCCACCGGCACATCGCTGACAAAATCTTCATAGGATACGCAAACAACATCATCCCTGGATAATTCCGTCGGTGCTCCTTTTATCCGTATGGTTTCACCACGCTTGACCACCAGCGGCTCAACAGCGTCACATGTGCGAATTTC
>JAZBNU010000156.1:0-19340 GCA_036350815.1 Desulfopila sp. | reverse complement strand
ATATTGCAGCCCCTGCTGCAGCCGTGACAGATACTCTTGTCCTTCTGAAGGAACCAGACCCGCTGCCGGAAACGGAAATCAGCACTGGTCATGGCCCCCACCGGACAAAGATCGACGACATTAAGAGCGTATCTGTTGGCCAGGGGCCTGCCCGGGAAAATAGCAACACGGGCGGCATCGGTACGATTGACAATCCCCAGTTCGCCACTTTGGGTAATCTGCCGACAGAACCTGACACAGCGGCCGCAGAGAACGCAGCGTTCCTGATCATGAACAACACCGCCGCCGAAATCCATCTTCTTGCCCTTGCGGACCTGCTCGACCGTCATTCGACTGCTCTGACAGTCATATTTCATATAATAATCCTGAAGAGAGCATTCACCCGCCTGATCACATACCGGACAGTCAACCGGGTGGTTGATCAGCTCGAACTCCATTATGTCTTTCTGTATTTTTTTGATTTTGTCGGTATCCAGCTGAACCTTCATTCCCTCTGCGGCAGGAGTTTTACAGGCCGGTACAAGCGGGGGTCTGCCGTCTTCTATGCCCACCAGGCACATGCGGCAGTTGCCGTCTGCACCAAGGGCAGGGTGATAACACAGATGAGGAATCTCGATACCGACAGCGCCCACCGCATCGATCAGATTTTTGCCTGACTCGACTTCCACCTCTTCTCCGTTGACAAACAGTTTTATCTTCTCAGCCATGAGCTTTGCCTTATCTCTGAATTTCAGCGGCCTGCACCGAGGCGCCCTTCTCGACATATGCCTCGAATTCATGCCGGAACTTGCGGATATAGCTGCGTACCGGCATGGTGCAAGCCGCCGAAAGCACACACACCGTTTTCATTTCGATATTGTCGCATAACTCCAGCAACAGTTCGATATCTTCAATGCTGCCCTCGCCTGCGATAATTTTTTTGACAATCTTCAGCATCCATCCCAATCCTTCACGGCAGGGGGTGCATTGTCCGCAGGATTCATGATGATAGAAATCAATCAGATTTTTCACCAGAGCGACAATATCCACGGTTTCATCGAGTACGACGATCCCCCCGGAACCGAACATGGTACCGTGTTCCGCCATGGATTCATAATCAAGAGTGACGGTCGCCGCCTCTGCCGGAGTGAGCACGGGGGTGGAACTCCCGCCCGGTATTACCCCTTTCAACTCTCTGCCTTTCCAGACACCTCCGGCCACCTTGTCGAGCACTTCCAGGAGCGGTAATCCCAGGGGAAGTTCGTACATACCCGGTTTTTCAACGTGTCCCGAGATGCCGAAAAGATGCGTCCCGGAGCTTTTTTCGGTTCCGTAGGCTTTGTAGGCATCGGCACCTTTTTCTATGATAAAGGGGAGCGAAGCGATACTCTGCACATTATTTATGATAGTCGGACAACCATACAGCCCCACCACCGCAGGAAAGGGCGGCTTGCTGCGCGGCTGCCCTTTCTTGCCCTCCACGGATTCCAGCAGGGCGGTCTCTTCCCCGCAGACGTAGGCCCCTGCTCCCCGGTGAACGGTAACATCCAGCCTGAAATCATGCCCAGCGACGGAATTACCAAGATAGCCGGCCCCATACGCCTCATCTATGGCCTTTTGCAGGATCCTGACCTGCGAGGTATATTCGCCGCGAATATAAATGTAGGTGTCATGGCACCCTATGGCATAACAGCAGATGATGATACCTTCGATCAGCATATGCGGATCACGAACCAGAATATAACGATCCTTGAAAGTTGCCGGTTCCGATTCATCTGAATTGACGGCAAGATAGACCGGTTTGCCGGTATCCTTTGGAAGAAAGGACCACTTTACTCCGGCGGGAAAACCGGCACCGCCGCGACCTCTGAGTCCACTTTTCTTCACCTCTTCGATGACATCTTCCGGCGGCATGGCAAAGAGCTTGTCCAGGGTTTCGTAAGCACCGTGCTGTCGCGCTACCTCCAGGGTATGGGCGTCAGGTATGTCAAACTTTGCACTGAGTATTTTCACTTCCATGATACCCTCTCCTTATTCCAGGCCGGCCAGCAGCGCTTTCATCTTCTCCACATTCATCTCCTCGTGGAACTCTCCGTTGACCTGTACTACCGGGGCGGTACCGCAGTGACCAAGGCATTCGACCTCTTCGAGGCTGAACTTGCCGTCCGTGGATACCTCTCCTGGTGCAATACCAATTTCTTCGCGGAGATAGTCAACGATCTCCTGCTTGTCACGCAGCCAGCAGGACAGGGTCCGGCACACACAGATATGATAGCGTCCCATGGGGCGGAGATGGTACATGGTATAAAAGGTGGCAGCCTCAAACACTTTCGCGGCATAGGTACCGATACGGTCAGCGATGTAGGCGATGGCCTCGGCGGAAATCCACCCTTGCTGTTCCTGAGTGAGCCACAAAGCCGGCAGGATCATCGACTCCCGGGTCGGGTAGCGCTTCACCAGCCGTTCAAACTCAGCATCCCGTTCTGCATCGAATGTAAAAGGCTTCCCTGTTTCAATAAGCTGTGAACGATCACTCATCTGTCCAACTCCCCACCTATTATGTTGATGCTTCCCAGGTTGATAATGGCATCAGCAATCATCTGTCCTTCCACCATTTCATGGAAACCTCCCATTATATAGAAACATGGAGGGCGCACCTTGCATTTATATGGCCTTCCCGAACCGTCGGAGACAAAATGGAAACCGAGCTCACCGTTGGCAGCCTCAAAGCTGTCATACCATTCCCCTTTGGGAACCTGTACTCCTTCAAACACTAACTTAAAATGGCTGGCCAGGGCTTCAATATTGGTGGACACCTCAGCCTTCGGGGGCAGCATGATGGCCTTGTTATCAATATTGACAGGTCCGCCGGGGATCATCTTCATGGCCTGACGGATGATGCCGATGGATTGAAAGATCTCTTCAAAACGAACCATCATCCTGTCATAAATATCACCTTTGGTGCCCACAGGAACTTCGAAATCAAAGGCCTCGTAATTGTAATAGGGGGTGTCCTTGCGAAGGTCAAACGGTACGCCGCTGGCCCTGAGGCATGGGCCGGTGAAACCATAGGCCAGAGCGCGATCGGCCGGGAGACAGCAGACGTTCTGCGTCCGTTCGTGGACGATCCGGTTCTGCAGTATCAGGGCGAAACAGTCGGAGATCCCTTTTTCGATATCTTTGAGCTGGTGCTCCATATCGCTTTCCCAGCCATCGTAGAAATCGCGATACATGCCGCCGATCCTGGTGAATGAACTGGTCAGCCGCGCCCCGGTGAGCCGGGAGATAAAATCATAGGAGGCTTCCTTCTCATTATAAAGATACCAGTAGTTCGTCAGACCACCCATGTCGACAAGATTGGCTGCCAGACAGACCAGATGATCCTGAACCCGGAAAAACTCAGAGAGAACCACCCGCATAAACATCGCTCTTTCAGTAATTTCAATACCGAGCCAGGACTCCACAGCCTTAACAAAGGCTATATTGTTGAGAAGCGCGGAGCAGTAATTCAACCTGTCGGTCATCGGGATGATCTGATTATAGGTACGCTGTTCTGCGGTTTTCTCAAAACCTCTATGGAGGTAGCCGATCTCGTTGACATTGGCAAGAATGGTTTCACCGTCGAGAGCGGTGAGAATACGGATGGCACCATGCGTTGCCGGATGCGACGGTCCCAGGTTAAGAAACATCACCTCGGTATTGATGTCGCTCATGGTACTGGCACTGACCCCTTTAGCCGCCAGCCTAGCCCTGATGGGGACTTCCATACTGTCGGTCTCCAGACAGACCTGGCGCTGCTCTATAGGGTAATCCTTGCGCAACGGATGTCCCTGGAACTGCCAGTGGTTGAGAATCCGGCGCAGGTCGGGATGGCCTTTGAAATGGATGCCGTACTGATCATAGACTTCCCGCTCGGCCCAGTTTGCCGCTTCAAAAAGATCTGTGGCACTGGGGACACCGGCAGCTGGATCGGGGATGAAAGTCTTCACCTGGACCAGTCTGTTTTTCTCCCAGTTGCGCAAAGTATACACCAGAGCAAAACGGACACCCTGATGACCGGGGTAAGACAGGTAATCCACCGCTGTGATATCAAGAAGCAAAGTGAATCCCAGCTGCTTTTCATTTCGCAGCCGCTCCAGAGTACCATGCAGTTTTTCCTCCGGAACCTCCAGCAGCGCTCCATCAAGTACTTCGGAACATTCCGCGTATGGAAAAGCGCTTTTCAGTTTTTCAATCGCTGTTGCATCCATAATCAGCCCAGAATCCCTTTAAAATCTTTATGGCGGTCACGAAGGACGGTTTCGCCCTGTATCTGTTCCTGAATTTTCATCAACGCATCCAGCACAGCTTCCGGCCTGGGAGGACAGCCGGAAATATACGCATCCACCGGAATGATGGTGTCTATTCCCTGAACGGTACAGTAGTTGTCGTAAATCCCGCCGGAGCTGGCACAGGCTCCCATGGCCACAACCCATTTGGGTTCGGCAATCTGATCGTAAATTCTCTTGAGAATGGGTCCCTGCTTGTAGCTGATGGTACCGCATACCAGAAGGAGATCAGCCTGCCGCGGGGAAAAACGCACAACCTCCGCACCCCACCGGGAAATATCATGCTGCGAGGCGGCCGCACTCATGAACTCAATGGCACAGCACGCCGTCCCGAAGATAAACGGCCATAAAGAATACTGACGTCCCCAATTGATTATGTCATCCAGTCTCGTGGTGATGATGTTGTCACCAAGTTTTGCTTCCAGTCCTAACGCCAATTGAGCACCCCTTTCTTTAAAATATAGATGAGTCCGGTGAGCAACAGCAGCATAAAGACCACCATCTCTATGAACCCGAACCATCCGAGTTCACGCACACCGACCGCCCATGGGATCATAAATACCGTCTCGATATCAAAAATGAGAAAAAGGATCGCCACCAGATAGAACTTGACGCTGAATTTCTGGTCCGCCGGGCCGATGACCTTTTGAATGCCGCTTTCATAGGCCTCGTTTTTCGCTTTGCCGCCAATACGCGGCCCCAGAACTCCGGTAACAACCATAAAGAGAGGAACGACAAGAGCGATGGCTATGAGAGCGATCGCGGAATACAGCAGTTCGTTTGACATTTTTTTTGCCTCTTTTACACTCTTCTTATGAGCCGACTCATGACGGCCTGGTTCACAAAAAAACAGTGAATGAACGACCATTCATTACCAGGCACACGGCAACACTGTCAAGAATTTTCTCCTTTTTAAACGGGCACTTAAATGGATCTCACCCTCAAAAACATTCGCCCAAATTGCTCAAAAACAGTGTGCAAAAGCTGTCCTTTCCGTTGAGACACCAGGATGAGAGTCACACACACAAGACAGGCAAAAACGCTTTTACGGGAAAATTACAACACATCATTTAAACCATAATTCAGTTGATTACGCGCCTGCCACAAAAGCACCACATCAGTCATGCGCATAATGCGACAACTACATGGCACCCCAGTAACGCCCAGGACGCACAATCACTCTTGTGCGTCCTGCAAAAAACCATTTACATGTACCACAACGCAGTATTTTCCGTGCGCGTCATTTTTTCCATTTTTACATTTGACATCAAAATGTTAGCCCCCAACACCGACTTATTCATTCGACTGAAAGATACCTTCAGCAACAATGATAATTCTTTCTCGAAGCTTCAACCGTCCTGAAGAAAGCCGCTGCAATCCATCTCCGACAAAAACCATTGCGGGTTTTTTTGCTGGACCAGACCTGCCGGGTACCTGCCACTCCGGTCGGCCAGAACGGCCTGAACAATATCCTTCTTCTCCTCACCATTGACAAGAAAGCAGAGATGACGCGACAGCAGGATACCCCGCAATGTCAGGCTGATTCGCGGTACCTTTGGAGTCATAGCAAACGGGGCCGCAACAGCTGTGACCAGACCGGTACTCTGCAGCGCATCGTCACCGGGGAAAAGTGACGCCGTATGCCCATCGCTGCCCAGACCGAGTAGAACGCAGTCAAAAAGAGGCTCATGCGGAGATATTGCAGCCAGTGTTCTTTGCACAAGCTGTTCATATCTGTTCGCCTCCACATCAGGGTCAGCCTCTCCCTGAATTCGGTGAATGTGTTCCCCGGGAAGCGGCAGTTTCGCCAGCAAAGACCGCTGGACCATTCGATAGTTGCTGGCCCTGTCTTCAGGAGGAACGCATCGTTCATCGCCAAAAAAAATGTGCGTCCGATCCCACTGAATTCTCTGGTGCCAGTCTTCTGAAGCAAGCAGTGCATACAAATCTTCCGGGGTCGATCCACCTGCAAGCACAAGGCTGAAGAATGCTCTTTTTTCAAGGGCAGCCCGGCTCATGGAACATATTTTTCCCGCAAGAGCCTCTAATGATTGTTCCTTTTGGGAAAAACAGTGCAGTGTCATTTGACAATCTCGGCAATGATAGGTAAAACCCTGTCCGGGCCCCAGCTGCCGGCAGCGTAGCTGTGGAGCTGCTGAATGCGGCACCTTTCTCCTTCACAGTCTTCGAGGATAGGGGTTAACAGTTTCCATGTGGCCAGAATACCGTCCTGCCTCCAGAAAAGCATGCGGTCACCCATAAGGCAATCAAGCAGCACCTTCTCGTAGGCATCAAGCACATTTTCATCCCCACCACTGCTGTAACAGAAATGCATATCTCCCGTCCTCAGACAAAGACGCGGCCCTGGGACCTTTGCCTGAATGGAAAGCGTTATAGACTCTTCCGGATAAATGGACAGAACCAGGCGGTTCCCTGAAATATGATCGCCGACCTGCCCTTTGAACATTGACAGAGGCGCCTCTTTAAACCGGACCACCAGCCTGGTGCACTTTTCCTTGAGACGTTTGCCGGAAACAAGATAAAACGGAACCCCCTGCCAGCGCCAGTTATCGATATCGAGTTTAAGAAACGCAAAGGTGGGAGTACGTGAATCTGCGGCAACCCTGTCCTCCTCACGATACGACACCACCTCGCTTTCTTCACTCCAACCAGAGCCATACTGCCCGAGAACGATATCCTCGTTATCTCCGCTGAAAGGGAGCACAGAGGAGAATATCTTGACCTTTTCATCATGGATGGCTTCAGCAGTAAAAGTTCCCGGTGGTTCCATGGCAATGAGAGAAAAAAGCTGCATCATGTGATTCTGAAACATATCGCGCAGAACCCCCGAGGAGTCATAGTACCCTGCCCGTTTTTCCACCCCGAGCGTTTCAGATGAAATAATACCGATCCAATCAATATGATTCCGGTTCCAGATGGGTTCAAAAATCTGATTGGCAAAGCGAAAGCTGAGAATATTCTGGACGGTTTCCTTGGCAAGATAATGATCAATGCGATAAAGTTGTTCCTCGGCAAAAAATTCATGCAGGTTTTCTTCCAGACGTATAGCGCTGCCGAGGTCACGGCCGAAGGGCTTTTCAACCACCAGACGAACCCAGGAGTGCTCGTTTACCGGTAATGCAAGTCCGGCCTGGCCAAGCATCCGGCCGATTTCCTCATAAAGCAGAGGAGGAACGGCAAGATCGAACAGGATATTCCCGCCGATATCAAATTTCTCCCGCAGCTCTGCAATCCTTTTGTGCAGATCATCATAGGAGCCTTTCTCATCATAAACAACCTGCTGATAATGAAGAATTGCCGCAAAAGAGCACCATTCTTTGCGGGTTTCATCCTGACAACACTTCCTGCTCATCTCACGACGAAAATCCTCATCGGAATAGAATGTCCGGGCACAGCCAAGAACAACCACTTTCTCAGGCAGGTAGCCTTTGCGAAACATCATAAAAAGAGACGGCATGAGTTTGCGCGCCGTCAAATCGCCGGAAGCCCCGAAAATTACGATAATACAGGGATCTGTTTTTACAGGTTTATTACAATGTGTTTCCTGCTCCATAGCCCCTCCAGGCCTGAAAGAATGGTATGTGCTGCACGCAGCACCTGCCGGTGCTACGTCTTCCCTAGTAATCTATCACTCCCTGGTCTTTTGCAAAATGTTTTTCTCGGCAAAAACAGCCTGCGTTGATCAAACCAGGGCTCCATTTCTCTCTGTTCCGAGGAGAACTGAGAACAAGAAGAGCAGCCACAGGCACTATCATTTGCGTGCGTTTTGGCAAAACAGCGTGTATATAGCAGGCTCAGATATATCCATTTTTACCCTGATGAAAACATCTTCATTAGCACAGCTGCACCATGAAAAAAAAATTACCATTATTTACCCTGGTCCTGCTGATCCTCTTTTTTGCTGCAAACAGGCTGATCGACAGCCCGGTATCGCAAACCGGTGGAGCAAAAACCACCCTCGAGGAAGCAGTTGCACAACGGCTGAGCGATACCCCTGTCAGCGGCTCAGGTGTTGTGATTCATCTCTTGAGCGATGATACAAAAGGGAGCAGGCACCAGAGATTTATAGTACAGGTGGATCACGATCTTACTCTTCTGATCGTTCACAATATAGACATTGCTCCCCGAATTGATTCTTTGCAAAAAGGAGACAAGGTCAACTTTAAAGGAGAATATGTCTGGAACAATAAAGGCGGTCTCATCCATTGGACCCACCATGATCCGGCAGGGAAAAATGATGGGGGCTGGATCCAGCATCAAGGCACAGTTTATCAGTAAGCCCATAGAGAATCCAGCAGCATGAGACCCTCGTCCTTAAAACGAAATTTCATTCACTTAGTACAGTTCACCACTCTTCTCCTGGCCTTGCTTCTTGCGGTTTTCCTCACCCCCCGCCCGCTCTCCTCCCTGTTCGCTCCAGCCGATTCCATGCTGCTGCTTCCCGGAGCGGATGCATTCGGGAAACTGTTGAAAAACAACAGGGCGACCATTAATGATATTCGTCAAGGTGCCGACGCTCTTGACTTCCGTGCCATGAACCTGCCCGCTGATCTCGCCCATCTGCCTCTTGAAAAAAGAAAAAACCATTTCATCACCCTGGTACTATCACATGCAATACAGGCCAATGCCAGGATTCTCCATGAGAGGAAGAAACTTATCCTCTACAGTTTGGACCTGAGGTCTGGAAAATTCATATCTCCTCAGAGAAAACTCCGACTTAAACTTCTCGCCCGACGCTACAACACATCTCTTGAAAACACCGAGGAACTTCTCAGGCGAATTGACATCATCCCGGTCTCTCTTGCCATTGCTCAAGCCATTCAAGAGAGTGGCTGGGGTACCTCGCGATTCGCCCTGCATGGCAATGCCCTGTACGGCCAGCACCGTCCTCGTGACAGCAAAAAGAAATATATCCTCTCCCAATACGGTAATGTGAAAGTTGCCGCCTTCGATTCTCTGCTGCAGGCAACCTCAAGCTATATGCATAACCTGAATACTTCCGCGGCATACTCATCTCTTCGTCACATACGGGCCGGGCTGAGAGAGCAAAGCCGGATCCCCGATGGCATCAGTCTCACTGCCGGGCTGCGCTACTACTCTGAGCTCGGAGAAGAGTATATCAGGGATATACGATTCCTCATAGAACAGCATGATCTCAGCTCACTTGAAGACGCATCCTTTGACAAAAACGCCACGGCCCTGGTGATCCGCTTTCAACATAACAACATTTCTCTTCATGATGTTGCACTCTCCAACGCTGCTGAGAGCACCGGCATCGGAAACCATTGAGAAGAAAGGCATCCCATGCATTTGTACCTCTCAAAAAAAACCACATCTCTGATTTTCTTCCCCCCCATCCACTCTTCTCTCAAAATGCTAACACCACATCAAAATTGAAAATTGCTCAACCGAGGTTATAATAGCAGAATGAAAAATTTCTGGACACTGCAGGACAGTATTGATCTCGACTACTTTTGCAGCCGTGACCTGGCAGGAGATGACCTGGATGGTCAAGATCGGCACCGGAGAGAGCGGGACATCTTCCTCCAGTCACAGTACGGTAAAGAAGACAGGCAACCCACTCATGCCGAGTGTCTCCGCCTCTGGCTTGCCCACCACCGTTTAGAAAGCATTCCAGCCTTATCTTCATCAGCGCCGGGTAAATGGTTCGAGGAGATTCTTGTTTCTTTCAAATACCTGCTTCTTTTTGCAGGTCTTCTTCTTGGCTGCGTCTCAGGATTGTCCTATTTTGCCTATACCGGCAGGACACCTTTAAATGTTTTTACATTTTTTTCCATATTCATACTGCCCCAGCTTCTGCTGCTGTGTGTCTTCCTGTTACGCTCAGCAGCTGCTAAGCTGATGAAACAACCGCTAATCCGGCTGCACCGGACAGCAATGCCGCTTTTCATCCGTTTTACCGGCTTAGTGAAAAAAATCACTAAAGCAAACCTCCCATGTGAACGTCACTACAACACCACACAACTTTTGCGAGAGAACGGGAAAGCTCTTTTCAACGGTCCTCTTTTTATCTGCAGCCAGCTCTTCGGTATTGCTTTCAATTTAGGACTGGTGGGGGTCACACTCTTCAAGATCACCACAACAGATCTGGCCTTCGGCTGGCAGACCACCCTCCAGTTCGGCTCCGAAACCCTCTATTCCTGGATCCACATCTTAGCATTGCCCTGGTCCTGGATGCCGGCCGCGGCAGCCTCTCTGCCCACACTCTCCGAAATTGAGGGAAGTCGGATCATTCTCAAAGACGGCATATATCACCTCCTTACGGAAAATCTGACCTCATGGTGGCCCTTCCTTCTTCTCTGCCTTCTCTTTTATGGTCTGCTGCCCCGGCTCATTCTTATGCTCTACGGCTTTTTTCTCAAGAGACAGGGAGTTCGCCGCTTTCTCGGCCAGCGCCGCTTCCGCGCCATCAGCAGAAGGATGCTGACTCCGCTGGTCAGCACCCAGGCAGCGGTCCCTCCTGCGCCAGTAGACACTACTGCAAAGACCGGCAAAAAGCTGCCTCAGGCAGCACAAAAAGAAACGCGGCAGAAAAATGACTGTGTTGTTCTGGTACCAGACGAAATTTTCAGCCCATTTACTCCGGAAATCATGGCACAACTTCTCTCTCCCTCGGGATACCAGTCTGTTGAGAAAAAACGCTTCCTGCAGAATTACGTAGAAGACCGTCTCCTCCTGGAAGAAATGAGCCGGCTTCAATTGCCTCTGGTAGTGTTGCTTGAAGCATGGATGGCGCCCATTACAGAACACCTCCTCTTTCTCCAGGACCTCGAAAAAGTGCTTCCTGCAGACTGCCCTCTCTGCATCTGCCTTCTGGGAAAACCCGGTTCTTCAGAGCCCTACAGCCGGGCAAGACCGGAACAGGCCCGCCTCTGGCGGGAAAAAATCCGGCAATCTTGCCCGGACGCTCTGATTTTTGAACCCCAGCCCACCTCTCATACCATGGAGGGCCGCCAGTCATGATTCCGGAATTTGCCATTATGGGGCACCCTAATGAAGGAAAATCTTCCGTCCTTTCAACTCTGGCCGAAGACGATTCCGTCAGAATCAGCCCCCATCCCGGGGAAACGGTGCACTGCCGCAGTTTCCCGGTCACAATCGATGGACAAGAAATTATTACATTTACCGACACTCCAGGCTTTCAAAACCCAGGGCGGATGCTGGCCGAACTGCAAAGCTATAAAGAAACCAATCTCGACAAGCTGCATCATTTCTACAGGCAATTTCAATCAGAAAGAGACCTGCAGCATGACTGTGAGCTGATCCAGCCTCTTCTTCGCGGAGCAGGGATAATTTATGTCGCCGACGGTTCCCGCCCTGTCCGCAACGTTGATCTGGCAGAGATGGAAATTCTTCGCCTGACAGGCAAGCCGAGAATGGCCATTCTCAACTGCAAGGATGAAGCTCAGGAAAATATCGAACAGTGGAAAACAGAATTTCGCAAACATTTCAATTCCAGCCGCATTTTCAATGCCCACAGAGCGACATATCAGGAACGAATCCGCCTTCTCGAGGCACTACAGGCGATTGAACAGGACTGGCAGAAACCCCTCGGTTATGTAGTTGCAACCTTTAAAAAAGACTGGCACAACCGTAATCTGAGGACAATCGAGATAGTCTGTGAGATGCTTGGAGAGTGTTTGCGTCACTCCCTGGAAAACAGCGTGGCTCGAGACAACGCACTGCAGCCCGCAAAGGACAAGCTCTTCCAGCGCTACAAAAAGGATATCAAAAAGATAGAGCAAAAGCACCATCAACGCATGAAAAAACTCTATAAACACAACATCTTCAACTACCAGCTCCCTCCACAATCCATCCTTCACCAAGATCTCTTTGCCGAAGAAACCTGGGAATTTCTCGGCCTGAAAAAAAGCCAGCTGGCCATAGCCGGGGGTGCCGGGGGAGCCGCCCTTGCAGCCGGAATTGACTTAGCCGCGGGCGGTGCGGCCCTTGGTCTTTTCACTACACTCGGCGGTGCTCTGGGAGCATTCGGTGCAGTTTACGGCAGCAGGAATATCGCCTCTAAAATAAAGGTAGGTATTGATCCGATTACAACCCGTCTCCGCATAGGCCCCAACACCAACGCACAGTTTCCTCACATCCTGCTGGACAGGGCACTCATCTATTACAGCCATATCATCAACTGGGCCCACGGCAGACGTGATTACGACACGGCAGAAACCCCAAAACCCTCACCAGGCTACCTGCGTGGACTGCCCACATCTTCCCTCAAAAAAATCAGCAGCTACTTTCGTCATCTGCAAAAGAACTCCGACAACCTTGACAAATACGAAGAAGAATTCAAAGATATATTACTGAACATCCTGAACTCCATCTCTTCTGCTGAAGATTATGAAAACAACCCTGACCACTGAAAAAATCCCCATTACACTCTGGCTTGACGATATTGAGGACAGTGCTTTGCAGCAGGCGAGAAACCTGGCTAATCTCCCCTTTGCCTTTCATCATGTCGCGGTCATGGCCGATGCCCACTTCGGCTACGGCATGCCCATTGGAGGAGTGCTGGCAACGGAAGACGTTATCATCCCCAATGCGGTGGGAGTGGATATCGGCTGTGGAGTCTGCGCCGTGCAGTCCTCATTAGATACAGTCGACGGCGCCACCCTGAAAAACATCCTGGCCGTCATCAGGCAGGAGATTCCCACCGGATTCAAACGTCATCGGCACAAACAGAGCGTTTCCGATATGCCCAAGTTAACCGAAGAACAGGATATCCTCAAAATCGTTTCCAGCCAATTTGAGAATGCCAGAACTCAACTCGGCACTCTGGGCGGGGGGAACCATTTTATCGAAATCCAGCAAGGAAGCGACAATCGCATCTGGGTTATGGTGCACAGCGGCAGTCGCAATCTCGGATATCAGGTTGCCGGATATTATAACAAGCTGGCCGCCCAGCTGAACCGGAAATGGAAATCCCCTGTTGATCCAAAATGGCAACTGGCCTATCTACCCCTGACAAGTGAGGCTGGCCGGGCCTACTTTGCGGAAATGCGCTACTGTGTCGATTTTGCCCTGCACAATCGCTTGATCATGATGGAGAAAATAGAAGAAATAGTCCACTCCTTTTTCCCCGGAGTCGTTTTTGCTTCCCCCATCAATATAGCCCATAATTATGCGGCAACAGAGAGTCATTTCGGCAAAGATGTTGTTATACACCGCAAAGGTGCCACACGTGCCTTAAAAGATGAACAGGGGATAGTTCCCGGGTCGCAGGGAACAAAGAGTTTCATCGTACGGGGCAAAGGCAACAGGGAGAGTTTCTCTTCCTGCTCGCACGGAGCCGGCAGGAAACTCGGCAGAAAAGAGGCGCAGCGGAAGCTTCATCTCGATGAGGAAATTGCGCTGCTGGAGAGACAGAACATTCTCCACGGAATACGGAGCAAAAAAGATCTGGACGAAGCTGCAGGTGCCTACAAGAACATCGACACTGTTATGGCAAATCAGAGTGATCTGGTTGATATAGATATTATCCTGCAACCTCTGGCTGTAATAAAAGGATAAAATATCCTGTCAGGGAGCCAGCCGTTCAATTTTCCAGCCATCACCTTCTGGAAGGTAGTGAAACCTGTCATGGAGCCTGTTTTTCCTCCCTTGCCAGAACTCATATTCCTCCGCCTGCACCTTATACCCCCCCCAGAATGAGGGTAAAGGAACCTTACCCTCACCGATTTTCTTTTTCATTTCAGAGAATTTCTGCATCAGCATCTGACGGGAACTCAAGGTGTGGCTCTGGCTTGAAACCCACGCCGCCACCTGGCTGTCTTTAGGACGTGACATAAAGTATCTGGCAGATTCAGCAGCTGAAATCTTCCGTGCAGTACCGTTGATCAAGATCTGCCGCTCAAGCTCCAGCCAGACGAAAAGCAGACTGACTTTGGGGTTTACTGCAATTTCTCTCGCCTTTCTGCTTTCATAATTAGTAAAAAAAACATAACCCTGGTCATCATAATATTTTAACAGCACAGTGCGCTGGCTAGGCCTTCCCTGAGGGTCGGCCGTCGCCAGGATCATGGCGGTGGGATCAGCAATATCCGTCTTACGCGCCTGTTCAAACCAGTCGGTGAACTGCTCTACAGGATCAGACGCCATATTGCTGCGCTGCAAACCGCCTTTCAGGTATTCTCTGCGAAAATGACTTATATCCAACGAATTATCCTCTTCACGATGACATTGACTGCCAACATGGCGTTTTTTTCTATACGCTTGCTTCGCCTATACCTTCCAGGCGCCAGTTCTGCGTTCCCGTGGGGCGAGCCCAGGTCCACTCTTCCTCGAATTTAACCGGTTCCGTCATTGATCCGGAAACCAGCTCACCCGTTTTTTCGTCAACGATATAGTCAAGCAGGTTAGCACTAAACACAACAGTGACGAAATCTTCTTTGCCGTCACTACCGGCGTTGACAATTTCGACCCGGCGTATCGCTATGCTTTCCAACTTGTTGATGTGCCCAGCCTGGCGCATCTCGGCAAAATGTTCATCATATTCCGCGGCAATGGTATCACCCAGCAGGTGTTTATAGGAGTCGAGATCCCTTCTCATCCAGCCTGCCTGAATCTGAAAAAAGACATCGGAAGCCACCTCGACAAAATAGCCTGCGTCAAAACCGGGATCTGTCCGGCGTATTTCCCTGAGTCCCTCTTCCACGGGAGAAAGAGAGAATGACTGTCCGGCCTCTTCTGCCTGCTCGCTCGCGTGCCCGCCCGGCATGGTAAAAACATTTCCTGATGCTCCTCCCGCCGCACTGGCATTCAAAGCCTTTGCCGCACTCATTTTTCTAAAGATAAAAAATGCCGCCCCGGCCAGGAGAAGTATCGGCAGCAATCCAAAACCCTCTCCAGTCGCCCCAAAGAGAGAACCGAACAACATGGCTCCGATTGCTCCTCCAAGGAGCCCGCCGGCCAGTCCGCGGCCGAAACCGCTTGTGTTTTGCTGGGTTGTCTGGTTGGTCTGGTTCATATTCTGCTGGGCAGGAGCCTTGCGCGGCGCCGGCTTGGAAAACATACGTCCTCCCATACGCGATTTAGCATCGGCGTATTCCGTAACCACCCCGGACTCAAGAAAAAAAAGCGTCAAAAAAGCAACAAAAACCGGCGCAATTTTCTGCATTACTGTAATCATTTTATATCCTTATGTTAAAAAAAGGTCACCATCTACGAAGGGCCATTAGAGCATCGCTCCGCACATATACATCACAATCGGACCACATACTATAAGATAAAAGTCGACAACAGCAAGCAATTTAGAATAGAGATCCTACGAAAAACAGGATCTTGTCAAACAGGAAACAGCTCTCAAAGAGGAAGACTGATTGTGAAAGTAGCGCCATTGCCCGGGCTGGATCGCACCTCTATTGAACCATTGTGATTTTCTTTAACGATAAAAAACGAAACCGACAGCCCCAGACCGGTGCCGATATCAACACTTTTAGTGGTGAAAAAAGGCTCAAAGATGCGTTTTCTGGTGTCTTCATCCATTCCAGCTCCATTATCTTCAATCTCTACCTTGGCGTATTTTCCAACCTGATAGATCCGCAACACAATAGTAGGTTCATGCACCGCAGCAGCAAAATCATCCTCCAGCACCATAGCCTGAGCAGCATTTCTGAGGATATTAAAAAAGACCTGCTGAATCGTGGCGGGATCACAGCGAACCGGAGCAACTGACGGGTCATACTGCCTAAGAATCTTAATTCGGCGAAAATCAAAGTTCTTTTTCAGGTCATAGTCACTGGTAGCAAGTTCAATGGTTTGATCAAGCAGCTCACTGATGACACAGGGAGTATAACGGGAAGTGCTTTTTCTGCTGAAAGACAACATATTTTTGATAATCCGCGAGGCTCGCTCACCAGAGTGTAAAATCGAAGTAAGCATTCTGGGAATATCCCTTTTCTCAACATAACAGTCAATGCTCTCCATTGAGACATTGCATTCAGAAGCGACGGTCTGATTTTTCTTAAGATCAATCAAAAGACGATTTTGAATGACCTGAACACTCTGCATGATGCCAGCCAGTGGATTGTTAATTTCGTGCGCCATACCAGCGGCCAGCCCCCCGACAGACATCATTTTCTCGGTTTGCACCATAATTTCTTCCAACCGCACTTTTTCGCTAACATCGTCAAGCCGAATAACGGCCCCTTCGGTACCATTGGAAACCAGGGAATATATGGTGACATCCATGATTCTCGTCACATGATTTATCTCCAGCGAAAGGCGAAGATCTGTTTTCATGCTTCTCCCTTCTACAGCATCTGCCACTCTACTTTGCAGAGAGGCAAGAGCAGGCACAATCTCCAGCAGCTCTTTTCCTTGGGCAGCAGATCTCAACACGCCGGTCATCTTTTCCGCCTCGATATTCCATTCAGTCACCTTGCTGTCGCAATCGACACCTATGAGCATTGAAGGCATCGAATCAACAATGTTTTTTAAATATACCCGCAATTTCTGTAATTCCGTCTCGGAACGCTTTCGTTCACCGATTTCCTCATTCAGAGCTGCTATCTTTTCTCTGACAGCATCCCTCATATTGGCAAAGCTCCGGGCCAGGCTGGCTATTTCATCAGTCCCATCAGTATCAAGTTTAATGCTGAAGTCCCCGTCGGCAACTTTTCTGCAACTTCGACTGAGAGTGAGAAGAGGAGAGGAAACCAGTATGTTTACAGAAACTATAAGGACTGCAAGTATTATGAAAAAAAGAACCGTAAGCTTAGTTACAAGACCGAGAACCCCCTCAAAAAGAACCTCCTTGGAGAATCTATCGGTAACATACACCATTACAACTCCAAGGTCTGTGCTGTTAATCACAATAGGAACAGTCACCTCTCTGCTGTACTCTAGTTCCTGCTGCCTGGAAATATCGATTACATTCCACTCCTCATCCCTGCCTTTTCCTATCATCATGCTGCCGGATAGCAAATCGACAACCTGTACAGCGGCAATATTCCGATCATCCATCTCCGTCAGGACAATTCTTTCTACAACTGCTTCATCAATATTCCAGACGGGTAAAACAAGAGAACTCCCAAGTCGTTTTCCTACCAGTTGCAAGGTGCCTTCAAGCTGCTCGGCTATTCTCGATTCCGTTTTGTAGAATTCATATACTCCAAGCACCAGCAAACAAAAAATCACTGCGACACCAATACGGAGAATAATCATTACGGAAAGAGAAGATTTCATCATCAATCACCTGAAACGATAAAAAATACCAGCAATTCAGAAACGGTGTTACGCATCAAGAGCCCGGCGAACCGCTTCTGCCAACATGCTCATACTGAGCGGCTTCATCAGAATCTCACGAATACCCAGTTGCTCCGCTCCCATTCCTTCGAGGGCAGCGGAATACCCCGTATAGAGGATCACCGGGAGATCTGGGCGAAGAGACAAAGCCCGCCGGGCCAGTTCGACTCCGCTAATCTCAGGCATGGTTTGATCGGTTATCAGCAGATCGAATCGGTCAGGATTTCTGTAAAAAATATCAAGCGCCTCCCTGCTGTTTGAATGGGCATAGACCTGATACCCTAATTTTCCCAGCATCTCTCCGGCCATTTCCGTCAAATTGACTTCATCATCAACAAAAAGGATGGTTTCATTCCCTCCTTTCATCAAACCAAAAGAGACGTCTTCCTTAATTTCTCGACCAAGCTCGACGGAAGGGAAAAAAAGAGTGAAGGTGCTTCCCTCGCCGGGCACACTTTCAACCTCTATGATTCCACCACTTGCTCTGACAATACTGTGAACCATGGCCAGGCCCAGACCTGTGCCTTCACCTTTGTCCTTGGTGGTGAAATAGGGGTCGAAGATCCGTTCTATATCTTTTTGGGCAATCCCTTCTCCGGTATCAGAGATAGAGAGTTCGAGCCAATCACGATACAGGCTTTGCTGAATTTCAAGAGGGAGATTGGCACCGCCGACCCTGGCAAATCGAATACCCAGAACACCCTCGCCGCTTTGCATTGCATGTACGGCATTGGTACAGAGGTTCATGAGAACCTGATATATTTTCGTCGGATCTGTTGTGATTTTTCCGAGGCCTTCTGGAATATCGGTTGTAATTTTTATGGAAGAAGGAATAGTCGCCCGCAACAGCTTAAGAGCTTCCTTAATTATGGGAGCGATGTCAACGGCATTCTCTTTAAACTCCTCCATTCTGCTGAAGGTGAGTATTTGAGCGACCAGTTCTTTTGCCCTGTTTCCGGCATTTTTCACCTGCTCAAGGTTTTTTCTGACGACTTCATTACAGGACCCGGAAAAAAGACTGAGATCGGTATAGCCGATAATAGCAGCAAGTATATTATTGAAATCATGAGCAATACCTCCAGCCAAAGTACCAATGGCTTCCATTTTCTGCGCCTGTCGAAGGCGATCTTCACTGCTTTGCAGCGCCTCGGAGACCTCAGCAACATGAAAGGCCTCACCGGCGTAGGAAGCAAGGATTCGGCCTATATCATAGTCCTGTGAATTGAAGGGCGGCTGTTTCTTCGAATGAAGTGAGACTATGGCAAGAATTTTTCCCCCTGCATCCACTATCGGAAACACCAGCAGGGAGTTGTCCCGGTACTGGTCCCAACCACTTGAAATTACTGATTCCTCTCCGGAGATATCATCGAGAAAGAGGGGCTCTCCGGTCTTCATCACCCTGCTGAAAACCGAGTCCGGTTTCAGAGGAAAATGCAGCATTGGCGGAGCATGACCGTTATCAATACCGGCAAGATAATACAACCCCTTCTCACCCACTTTATATATGCTTCCCCCGGTAGCCTCCATATGCGTACCGAATTCATGGAGAAGCAGAGCGCCGCTTTCATCAAGACGACCACATCCCAGCAGCTTCTTGGTGCTCTCCACAACTGCTTTCAATCTGGCGTTGATTTCACTCAGTTCCTGTGTTTTTTGATAAACAAGCCCCTCAAGATCCCGTTGGTATTTTCTGTTTTCCTGTATGAGATCAGCCCGCTCCAGACATTTTTCTAT
>JAZBNU010000155.1:0-2723 GCA_036350815.1 Desulfopila sp. | reverse complement strand
TAAGATTTCGACTGGTAATAATTTTCGTGTTTTAGGGAGAGAAATTGCTGGGACCGCTTTTAATCACAATTTCCTTACTGCGCTTTATTATTCATTTACAGGGCTGGCAACGCAGTTGCTCCGCAGTCGGAATCCGGATTGCGGAGCTATGGATTTCGTCTAATTCTTTGTGGATGAAGCTGACCCAGCAGATGCAGTGGGATGTTGAGGGACTTGAACAACTCGACAAAAATCCAATGGTACCTGATCTCTTCTAATCATCAATCCTGGGCTGACAAATTTATTCTACAACATCTGTTTAACCGCAAAATTCCAATGCTCAAGTTTTTCCTTAAGCGACAATTGATCTGGGTGCCGGTGATAGGACTCTGCTGGTGGGCTTTGGACTTCCTATTTATGAAACGTTACAGCAAAGAATATGTTGAGAAGTATCCCCACAAACGAGGGAAGGATTTTGAGAGTACTCAACGGGCATGTGAAAAGTTTAAATACATACCTGTCACTGTTTTTGATTTTCTCGAAGGCACACGCTTTACTCCTGCAAAGCATCAAAAGCAGAATTCTCCCTACCAGTGGCTGCTAAAACCTAAGGCCGGCGGTATTGCTTTTGTTGTTGGTGCTATAGGTGACAACCTCAATACTTAATTTTTCAGATACATGCATCATTTTTCTTCTGGGAGAGCCTTAAGGGGAAAAATGGTAGTTTTTGCTATTAATAAACCCCCTTTCGCCGCCTATTGTGTTGTTGGTTGGATGGCTTATTGTATCAGGTAAGAACGATGCATAAAGAGCATCACTCCACAAAAACAAAAACATGAACATAGAGGTGACATTATGAGAGGCGGATATGAAAGTTTAGTATGGATCAATGACAAGAGTGGCAAAGAATATGTTTGTTATGCCGATGATACCCGCAACAAAAAATCATTTGAAGAACTTAGCGATGATGAAAAAAGAAGCTGCGATAATGTAAATCAGCTTATCGGTACTGAGCGCTGGTAGAAGTACCACCGGGGGCACCCGATTCGCCTCTATGAGTCGGGAGTCCCCGTTTATGTAAGACATCTTTCATTTCATTTTCATCAACAGAGCTGTTAAAAATGTTTCGGGCTTGAGGTTGGAGGCATGGTGAATAAAGCTCTGTTTGATTCTATCTCCTGCACAATAAAATCAATCGTTACTCTGACCCGGGCAATCTGTTTCGCATCGGGGTTGAACTGGATCCAGAAGGTCCTTTCAATAAACAGCTCCGGCAAAACAGGAACAAGAGTGGGCTGGGAATGGGCCATAAAGTAGGGGATAATACCTATACCGTTATCTCCGAGAATGGCATGTGTCTGGCCGACCAGGGTTGAGCTTCTGAACTGGTTGCGTATTCCTGGATAAAATTCTCCCGAGTAGTCGAGTTCTTCGTCGTAGAGGAGATCTTCAATATAGCCGATGGTCTGGTGGTTACGCATGTCGTCCCTGCTCTGTAGAGGAGGGCTGTTGCTCAGATATTTCTGAGTGGCAAAAAGGCCGAACCTGTACTGGGTGAGTTTTTTTACGATGATGTTACCGGATGTCGGTTTCCTTATCGTAATGGAGATGTCGATTTCCCTTTTGGCGAGGCTGTAATACATCGGTACGGCAATTAGTTCGACTTCGAGCGATGGGTGCAATCGCTGGAATCTGCCGAGCCGGGGTGCGAGAAAACAGTTGCCGAAGCCGTCTGGAGCGCCGATCCGGATGGATCCTGCCAGTTGAGTGTTTCTCCCTGAGACCTCTTCTTCAATCTCCACTATGGTTGTTTCCATGCGCTCCGCATAAGGAAGCAGCTTTTCTCCTGCCGGTGTCAGTCGACACCCTTTCTCTGTGCGCGTAAAAAGCTGGGTCTGGAGGCTGTCCTCCAGTGCAGACAGTCTTCTGGAAACAGTGCTGTGCGTTACTTTGAGCTCGATCCCTGCGGCAACAAAGGATTGGGTCCGGCTGAGTGCCAGAAAAAAACGCATATCATTCCAGTTGATGTTCATGGTTTTTCCAATGTAATTCCGAATTGTCGGTACTTCCGGGGTTAGTCAAGCCGGGTTTTTTGTGTGATCATTTTTGCACATCAGGTTGCCGTTTTTCGCCGTAGACTGATCGGTAATATATGTTTAAATAAAAGAAAAGACAAATTGTGCCGCTAACGGCTGAAAATACAAACAGGAGGTACACAACATGAAAACCGACAATAACAAAAGAATCAATGCACAAAAGACGGAGATGGAGTTTTTGCTGGAAAAAGGGCGTCAATTGCATTCGAAGGCAGTTTTCGATGTGTTTGCCGGTTTGTTCTGTCTTGGAAAGAGCGGAAAAACGAACACCGAATCCACCGGTATTGTTAATGGTATGCATCCAGGTGCGGCCTGATTGTCATCAGCTGAAAAGAAAGGGTTTCACCAACAAAAAGGCGCAGCCGGCAGAGGCTGCGCCTTTTTGTTTGAAGTTGGCTTGACCCTGCTATTCACTTTGAAAAGGCGGGAAGAATCAACGAAATCGAGAAATTTTACTGTCTGTACGTTATGGTGTATGAAAATGATTCAGGGTCAAGCCATTCAATACTTTCCCCTCCCACCTCGGCCTAGGAATCCCAGGAGCTTTCTTTTTCTGGAAAATCTTTGAAGAATAGCTCGCCTTATTGTGGAAAAGGCAAACTGGCAAAGGGAAAATTCTGGAAAAAGCTTTAAAAAAAAGATACGTTA
>JAZBNU010000154.1:0-5464 GCA_036350815.1 Desulfopila sp. | reverse complement strand
GGGTAGAAGTCATAGACGGATTTTCCGATCAGCTCTTCGCGGGTGAATTGTCCCCGCGACAGTTCCTTGATGGAAGGACTGATATCGAGAATCTCACCTTCGAGCGATGTCGCGTACACTGCATCCTGAATATTTTCAAACATGTAGCGGTATTTTTCTTCACTTTTGCGCAGGGCATCCTCGGCCTGCTTGCGTTCGGTGACGTCGTGAATTATGGAAAACAACATTGGCCGGTCCTGGATTGTTATCGGCGCGGAATGAACCTCCACGTCACGAATCCGACCATCTGCCAGGACATGACGAAATCCGAAGGTGTTTCGCTGTTTCTGCAGCGCCTGAGATATGTTCTTTTCTGTCTCCTCAGGGGATGATGTGTTGAGCTGCTGGATTTGCATCTGCAGCATTTTTTCGAGCGGGTATCCGTAATAGTCGGCGGCGGCTTGGTTTGCCTTGATGATCGTACCGGTTTCCGGGTCGATGAGCAGCATCACGGCGCTGTGTTCCTCGAACATGCCCCGGAACAGGGTCTCTCTTTCGACCAGGGCTTTTTCCGCTTCTTTTCTCTCTGAGATATCCTGCACGGCGCCGATCGAACGGAGCGGAGTCCCATCAGCCTCATATTCCGTACGGCCGATTTCGGCGACCCATTTTATGCGTCCATCCGGCATCAGCAGTCGATGTTCGATCTCATATGGGGTCTTGTTGCTCACTGACAGCTGGTAGGCGCGATTAACCTCAGCACGGTCATCGGGGTGAACTAATTCCATAAAAGCTTCATAGGATGGCGTGAAATCTTCTTGATTGATTTCACACAGGGTAAAAGTTCCATTCGACCAGAAGAGTGTATTGCTGATCAGGTCAAGCTCCCACCGGCCCATGCGGGCAATGGCTTGAGCTTCACGCAGGTTCGCCTCGCTTTTGCGCAGGGCATCCTCTGCCAGCTTGCGTTCAGTAATATCTTCAAGAACCGCCATACTGCGGATAACCCTGCCATGTTCGTCCCTTTCGGAAATGGCAGACATCAGAATATCCAGGATGCGGCCGCTTTTACTTACCATCTGGTATTCAACATTACTGGCAATTCCTGTCTGAAAAAAATGGGGCAGAGCCTCCTCTGTTGCATAGCGGCGAGATGTTTCGGTAAGAAAATCTATCGATTTGCGGCCGAGCACCTCATCGACATCGTATTCCATTTTTTCCAGCCAGCGCGTGCTGACAGCAATGAGTCGCCCCTGGGAGTCGATGGAATGCATCATTGCCGGGGTGTTCATATAGAGGGTCCGAAACCGTTCTTCGCTCTCACGCAGCGCCTTTTCCGCTTGTTTGCGTGCAGTGATATCCACGTGAGTCCCTACCACGCGGACCGCTTTTCCGGCTGCATCGAACACGGCGCTGGCCCGGGCGAGCACATCAATCCAGTGACCGTCCTTATGGCGCATTTTAAACTCAACTTCAAACCTCTCCCGTTTTCCATCCAGATGCTCCTGCATCACCTGCCACGAAAGCTTGACGTCCTCAGGGGCGGTAAGACGTTCCCACTCGGAGAAGCGGTTTTCCAGCTCATCTTCCCGGTAGCCGAGCATCTGCTTCCAGGCGGGTGAATAGTAGATGTCGTTGGTTTCCAGATTCCAGTCGAAGATGCCGTCTGTTGCCGCCTGCATGGCCAGGGTGAAGCGTTCTTTGCTCCGGCGAAGTTCCTCTTCTGCAATTTTGTAGCGCCGCGATTTTTCCAGCAAAGCGAGGACCAGAAACGTTTCAACGATAGCAAACGTCACCAGACCGGCAATCAGCCAGAAATACTTCTGCAGGGGGGATGTCTGTTGATTTATTATAACACTGTCTTCCGGGAGTTTGTCCCGATCGATATCGAAGTAAGACAGTTCCTTGTCATCGAAGAGAAAGAGATTCGGACTGACCTGAACGACGGGGATCTCTCCGGCCGGCTCGCCATTCAGTATTTTGACGGCAAGCTCCGCTGCAACCTGCCCCTGTTGCCGGCCGGAGACAACCAGGCCGCCGACGACTTTATTGCCCAAAACGAAATCCCAGGCGGAATACACCGGCAGACGTGCCGACTGGGCAATCAGGTCTGTCATTTCCAGAACGCTGAACGCCTTGCCGTTTCGGTCTCGATAAAATGAGAGGAGCAGGATTATGGTATCTTTTTTTTGCAGACCGGAAAGGCCCCGGCGCAGTTCTTTCTCGCTTAATTCTGCGAATTCGACAATGCTTGCGAAACGGTCATTATAGGCTGGTTTGATGTGTCGGAATCGCTCCAGGTTGAGCCGGCCTGTGGCAGTGGAGTCACTGATAACCGCAAGGTGCCTGGTGTCGGGATGCAGCGAAAGGGCAAGGTCCAGGGTTCCGGCCAGGTCAAAATCCTCGATGACCCCGGTGACATCAGTAAATTCGTCGATCATCTTTTTTTCAAAAGCGTTTACTCCGCAGAAAACCAGAGGAACAGCGGGGAAAAGCGAATCTTTCAGCGAGAGGATCGACTCAAAGGCGGCATCATCGCTGACGATGATCGCATCCAGAGGCGTTTCCTGGTATTTTCGGAAAAGTAATTCCCTGAAGGCGGGCATGATCAGCTCGGTCTTGTAGCGTTTGGCATCGAGATATTCTATATGAATGTCGGCGTCAGGAATCGCGTTGTGCAGGGTTTTCGTCATGCCGCTGTTGATTCTGTCGGTCCAGGAAAAGCCGGGGTGGTAGGAATGAATGATGAGAATCTGCGGGATGGAGGTATTGCTGGAAACGGCACCTGGAAAAAGACAGGCAAGGATCAGAACGAAAAACAGCACCTGAAGCTGTTTTTTTGTACTGATCGTCCAAAAGCTGCTCATCTGTCCCCTGTTTTATCCTTATCAAAGGCTCTCACGCTTCATGGCAAGAGTTCTTGGTCACAGATAATCATCTCATTTTCGACCTTCATGGTCAAATTCTTTCTTGCTGCCGCGTGGGTTGAAGTTGCCCGGATATCAGTGCTAATAAAGCTCGGCCAGTTTCAGAGTGCGCCGTAAACGGTCCATGAAGAAAGACAGCACCTGGGGATAGTGGGCCAGTCCCTTGAACAGGCCGGCACCGCCCTCGGCCCTGACACAGTCGACCCCGAAGCCGATATTCTCCAGGGTAGAACGCCAGCTTCCGCTCTCTCCCATGAGATCATGCTCAACATGCATTCCGGCAAAGAACATCACCGGGATAATGCGAACCTTCTCAAGGCCCTTGGCGGGACCCCGTCGTCCCAGGGCGGCCAGCCGGGCTTCGTGATCCGGCACTCCTTCAATGCTTGCCGCCAGAACGTTGGGATAGAGATCCGATACCAGCTTCTCCAGGCCAAGATAGATGATGTTGACCGGGTCGGCGGCCAGCGGCGTACCATGCAGGGCGAGCAGGTTAAGGCCCTTGTCCGCGGGGAGAAAGTCTTCTTCCAGAACGGCCAGGGTCTCGCGGATGAAGGGCCACCGATGCAGCAGGGTTTCGCTTAAGAAAACCCGCACTCCCGGGAAAAACGAACAGGTTTCGGCCATCTGCTGGTATTCAGTCCCCGGAAAAACATGCAGGGGCTGAACGATTGCCTTGCGGTAGCCGGCGGCTTCAACCTTGGCAAGGGTTTCCTGGAGCCCGGGAAGACCGGTTTTCTTCCGGATAATCTCCGAGGTGAAGGCCCAGTAGGGTTCCTGGTCCGGAAATTCCTCTGCAAAGCGTTTACTGAAAAGTGCAAGCGGTTCTTTTGCCCTGCTGCTCGAGCCGAAGGCTGCGATAACCACGGCAGGTTTTTCCTTCAGCCTGGGCTGGTGCATTTTGCGGCCGATATAACCATTCTGGTGCATACTCTCTCCTTCGTGTTGTGTGACGGTATGGTGCATGCCTCAGGCAATCAGGCACCGTACCGGGATTATTACAGGTATGATCACAACAAGCCACTACTTTTTCCACCACAGCGACTACATATTTTCTCGTCAGGTGCCACCGCAGTCATCTGCCGGCAGGTATTGAGGGCATGTCGCTTCAAGCCTTTTCGCGTTCAGCGAAAGGCAGATATGAAAATAAATACCTTGATGGGAATTTCGCGGGATGGTAGTGCTTTTTGATGACAGAGCGTAATGGTTTGCATGAGCACAGGTGCTAAAAAGCAGGGGAGAAAGAGAGAGGTGAGCTATGTTGCAACCGGGAATGAGGTCGATAGAGGATGTGGAGGGGGAGCATGTGCCCGCTGGTCTTCCTGCCCTTATCGATGCTCATGTGCATATTTTTCCACATGATATTTTCTCTGCGGTGTGGAATTGGTTTGATGAAAACGGCTGGTCCATCAG
Organism: Desulfopila sp.; assembly: GCA_036350815.1. Taxonomy (GTDB): domain Bacteria; phylum Desulfobacterota; class Desulfobulbia; order Desulfobulbales; family Desulfocapsaceae; genus Desulfopila_A. The sequence continues at coordinate 1,145 of JAZBNU010000154.1, read as the reverse complement.
GTACCGTCTGCGCTCTTCCGAGATATTTGCGTTTCTCTTCTCCCGCGGAATCTCCCATGTGGTTGCCCTGCAGTATGCTCATAAACCTGGCATTGCCAGGCAGCTCAACCAGTATATGGCACGCAAATGCCTTGCGTATCCGGGGAAAATTACCGGCATGGCAACAGTGTTTCCCGGAGAAGAGGAGAGCGAGCAAATCCTCCAGGAAGCCTTCGAGGCAGGCCTGGGCGGCGTGAAACTCCATGCCCACGTGCAGTGCTTTGACATGAACAGCGACAGCATGCACCGCATCTACGAGTGCTGCCGGGTCATGAAAAAACCGCTTATAATGCATATCGGCAGAGAGCCGAAAAGCAGCGCCTACAGATGTGATCCGTATCAGCTTTGTCATGCTGCGGGCCTAGAAGAAATCCTGAAAAACTATCCTGATCTGAAAATCTGCGTTCCCCATCTCGGCTTCGACGAGCTGACGCCTTATCGCCTCCTGCTGGAGAAATATGATACTCTCTGGCTTGATACCGCTATGGTTCTGACGGACTATTTTCCCCTTCAAAAGAAAATAGAGCTGCAGCATTACAGATGCGAGAGGATACTGTACGGTTCGGATTTTCCCAATATTCCCTATGCCTGGGACAGAGAATTGAAAGCGTTGCAGGCAGCGGCCCTACCTGCTGCGATGCTGCAACAGATTACGATGGAAAATGCAATCCGGTTTTTTGACCTTGACGGGACTGCCTGATGCTATTGAACTGCTGTTGTGAAAAGGGCTCAGGGCTTTGCAACTGTGTTGTGTTCATTTTCCAGATCGATTTTCCTGCCGAGAGAATAGGCATCCACAGTGGCCGCTATCCAGCACAGTAGAATAACGGTGAAGAGGAGGCCGAGAGTGGTTCCACCCATTGCCGCGGCTGCCTGGAGGGCAATATCTGCGATCGAGGAGAGGCTGACAGCGTTGCTTGACCTCTGAATGGTGCTGATGATGGCGAAAGACAGCTGAATAAGTTTGAAGGAAAAAACCGCGAGGCAGCCGCAGACCACCAGCAGAAAAAAACCACCGCGCAGATAATGTTTAAAAACCACTTGTCCACGACCGGGAACAACAAGGCCTGACAGCAATGCTCCTTTGACGGCATTGTTCATCTCTT
>JAZBNU010000153.1:0-7177 GCA_036350815.1 Desulfopila sp. | reverse complement strand
CTGAACCGCTCACGATTAGCCATTCCTGTCTCGGTGGAATCACTGATCACCACTAGATGGTTTGTCTGCCCGTGCAGGGAAAGGATGACATCGATGGTGCTCTTTATGTCAAAATCCTCAACGACCCCCGTCACTTCACTCTGTCCGACAAGGCGCTCATCCTTGAAATTGTTCACGCCGCAAAATACCAGCGGAACTCCAGGAAAAAGCACGTTACGGATGCTCAGCATCAGATCGAAAGCGGCGTCATCTGAAACCAGAATTACCTCTGGTTTCAGCCTTGAGCTTTTGCGAGTCAGGGTTTCGGTCAGAATAGGACCGAATGTCTCAGGGGGGTAGCGCTTGGCATCCATATACTCGACATGGATCTGCGCTTCTGGAGCTTCTTTTTGAAGAACATCGAGTATTCCTGCCATCACGTAGTCTGTCCAGAGAAAGCCTTGATGGTAGGAGTGGACGACAAGAATATCCTGCGGCGGAACAGCTGCAGCATTGCATGGTGCATGCAACATGGAAAGAGAGAGGAGATAGAACAGCAAACTCGCAACGGGATTTCGCTTCACCTCTCACCTCCAGTCAGTTTGGGTAGCAGGTAATCACAAGATATTGAACATCTCTGCTTGAAAAACAGCGGCCCATCTCAGACATCCATCAGGTCTGTTCACCAATAAAAAATGTAATATGCTTACCATCCTTCAGCAAAATGTGCCACTTGTATATATCCATTTCGACACCAAAGGAATATCGACCCAATGCTCCAGGATTGGTAATGGCCCTCTTTTTTCTCCTCCTCCAATGCGGCAGCACATCAAGGTCTCATGTAGCCGCGCAGCCTACCTGGACCTATTGGACGCTCTCTTTTCTTTGCGACATGTCGGAATTTTTTACACACCCGTTACTTAGAAATGTTTCTTCCCGTGCAAGATATTGATTTAAATAATAAAATAATTAATGGCACAAAAAATGCATATCGTGGTTGTGTGGATAATTTATCGTTAAAAGGAGATAGTCATGAAATCAAGATTCATTATGTTGTTTTTGGCTTCAGTTTTCACTTTAGCCTTCGCCGTTTCCGCTCAGGCTGTGCCGGTTACGGCCACAATCACTGCGGATAACTTTTACGCGCTTTACTATGGAAATGAAAGCGGGGTCACTTATGTCGGCAGAAACGAAACGGGGTCAGCCGGGAGTCCAGGGACATACAACTGGTCGTCGCCTGAAACCTGGAATTTCGATCTTTCCGCCGGTGACTATATCTACGTAGCTGGATGGAGTGATGGAAATGTCGCTCAGGCCTGGATCGGAGAATTTGATGTCGGCGGACAGTCGCTTCTCACCAATGATTTAGATTGGGAAGTATATCTCACCAACCAAGGTTTGAACGGAAGCGAAACCCCAACAGAGGCATCAATATTTTCGAATGTGAACAGTGCAGTTTGGGACTCTATTCACGAAACTCGCAGTAACGGTGACGCGCCTTGGGGATCGATTGCCAGTATCAGCTCTGACGCCCAGTGGATATGGGGGACTGACATGGCGCCCGGAAGTACCACAGGAGAATATCAGCTTTTTAGAACAAAAATTCCACCGGCTCCCGTCCCTGAACCCGGCCTTTTGCTCCTGCTTGGCAGCGGTCTTGCAGGGTTGGCGTTCTACAGACGCAGAATGAACAAAGTGTAAATATTTTCGACACCACAAACCATATCGATGCAATGATGCGGGGCCGCAAACGGCCCCGCTTTTTTTTTTAGGTATCCCGGGAAGCATCTCCCACCACCGCATAAACATCCGCCAGCATTTTTTCTTATAATCGGCAGAGAGATGTCGACGTGGCATCATGAATCTGTCTTCGCCAGCATCCACGGCAACCTCGGCTGGTGAGAAATCCGGGCTAACTCTCGCTCGGGAACTTCAAGCTTCTCAATGTCTGCGATTGCACATATTCCTCGATGAAATGCCGGAGTACCTCCGGCAGGGTTTCGAAGTGTATCCCCAACTCCAGTTCTCCAGAGCTTTTGTGAATATTCTTGATTCTGCCGCGGATCCACTGCTTCTCCTGCAGACCAGGAATTTTTGAGGAGAGTTGAACATCGCCATCTATTTCTAAAGACGGCATGACGCCGTTTTTGCACTGAGCCTCGAAACGGCAGCCGCTGCTGCTGATATCGGTGAATACGCCCTCCACTTCGTACTCCCTGTCATTCTTGAGCTTAGTAGGAACAAGGATAGATGCTCTCGGGGTCCTGCGCATGTCTTCAAAGCGAATGCTTCCAGGATACTTCAGATAGAGCAGCGGCGTGGGATCCTCGATCTGTGCCACTATTGTCGTCTTGAAGGTGCAGAGCCTTCCCATGTGGATATAGGTTACATCCAGTATATTGCCCACCATCTCTTTGAAACGGATCCAAGACCTGGGCGGCGTTACCAGAATCGAATGGTTCGGGAGAATTCCGGCAACTGTACAGACCACCCTGTTCTGCGTTTTATCGCATTCCATCCTGATCTTGGTACCTAGACTCAGCGTCATGATATCATTAAATAATCTCATGCTGTTTTTCTTCAGGAGAGAGGGGGTAATCTGTTCTAAAGCAGTCTCTGTGCCTCCTTCGTCTTTGTGGCGGTAGGCCTCGATAAGGAGTGCCAGCAGAGGTTTTTCAATTTCCTTATGTCTGCTGCCGTTATAATAACGGACCTGGATGAGTATCTCTTCCCAAACCAGAATGGCATATAAGGCCTGTTCATTGGAAAGCCCGGAATTGGTTTCCGCCGAAACCAATGTCCCTTCCTGAAAATATATCATCCCGCGTTTATCGCCGGAGTTCACTATTAAACTACAGGTAATCTCATCATTTTCCATCATCTGCAGGAATCCGGGCAGAGGAAAGCCCCGGAGCCACCCCATTATTGATACTTTCAGGAGAGCAAGGACTTTTTCTTCCATTTGGGTGGATGAGAGGGGACGTTGCAGGCAGCAGGCGACTCCTTGGGACAGAACCATCTTCTCTTCCAGCTTCTGCCCTTCTTCCGTGACCGCCAGAACAGGAATATAGGGATAGGAACGGGATAATTCTGTCAGGTTGTCCGGGTGTGTTCCATACCCCGAGGAAAGATCAACAATCATCAGATCTATAGTGTTTGACTGTAAAAGAAGTGCAGCGTGTACAATATCGTTGGCTACCACGATTTTACTGCTCTTTTGCAGTCCACCCAAGATGGAAGCCAGGGGCTTCCCGGCAAAAGGATCCTCTATTATGAGCAGCCTATGCATCTGTCCTCCATCTACCATCGATTGGGTCATCATCTTTACTCCGTTTGCCCGATTTCTTTTGTCCGCCTCTTTATTTCACACGAAACCAGTCTTTACATGTCTGCCAAGCCCCGGTATGCAGGCAATACTTATGACCAGGAAAACAAAGCCGACATCGGCTGCGTAATCCATCATCACATTGAACCTGCCGGCGGATCCCACCAGTTCTTTTCTAGCATCCGACTGCAAAATCTGTTCGTTTGCCTGCACCACCTCTTCCTCTTTTGCTGCGAATGCCTTCAAGGCAGCTACCGCGTTTAGATTGACATGATTCAGATTTTTCCTGCCAGGCACCCTCGTATCAGCCAAGATGAGTTCCCTATCGCTTCGCTGAAGATCAGTTCTCAACTCCTCTATTTTATCACGGAAAAATTCAGATACGGCTGTGCTCTCTTTAGCAGAAAAATACCGACTGATGTTGCTCAAGTGTGCCAGCATCTCGTTGCGTGTGGATTCCTGAACCAAAGGGATGCCTCCAACCATTTCGAGACCGGCTATACTCCGAATCAGTGCATCATACTTTCTTTTTTCCGCTTCTTTTTTTTCTGTGAGGATCAGATACTGCTGCATGTTGGTCTTGTTGATCCAGCCCAGGTGATAGAAAGCAGCAGAGACCATGACGATGGCTGTGCTGAAAATAAATACCGTTCTGCATATGTCTTCCCTGAAGTAGACAATGATAGGCTGAAACATTGATTTCAATGCGCTGCAAGTTTTTGCTGAGCACTGTCCCCTGTCTCCTTCAAGATGCAAATCGACCAGCATCTGTGTCCTATTTTCAGATGTATAATCATGCCTATAAGCTGTCATCGTTCTTTTCCCTTTTTCGTTTTCCTGATTTTTTCAGCACATCTTCAGGCAACATCAATACCCGCCATCGAAGCAATAGCTTCCGTAAGCTCACCTTTTTTTCGATGTGAGGCTCCCGACAAGAGTAGGCGTGAGCTTTTCTTTGGCGGCATTTCTTCTGCACAGACAGGGACATGCAACTGCGACAGTCTGTCCATAGTATCGAATAGACGCAGATTCTCTTCAGAGAATGCGGGATATGTGTTAGGCAGACTATGTTCCTGCCTAAGATTTTAGGCAGGAAAGGTCTAAGGGAGCTTTGCTGCATGGACAATGCGGGTATTGCGGGCAGTGTTTTATGGCAAGGTTTGTCCTGCAGCGTTTGCCGGAGGCCGCAATCTATCTTATTTTTCCATGAAAAACGCCGCAGGTGACTGTACGGCCGGGAACAAATGGTACAAGGTAAGGAGAATGGCCGAACCGGGCCTCTGCCGTTTTGGAACGATGGAGGTTTAGTAGACAGAAAACCCAGTGGCCCTCCAAGCCACTGGAAAAGGATTACGCAATTCATTTTGCACTCCCCTGTATGCAAAATTTTGACGCAAAAAAAACCAGTGTATTTCTTTTTCAAGTGGACGGTAATGACCTCTTCACCTCTCAGCCGCTCGCAGTTCACGTCAACGGCAGACAGGGAGAATGACAACACCTCGAATATATATCCTAAATCAACAATGTGCTCATTTCAAAATTCCTCCGGCGGAGCCTTACACAATCGACTCACTATACATAAGGCAAGTCTCTCGCTCTCCGCCTAATAAACGCCTTACAACTAGATTAACATCAACTCCCGAAATTTGTCGGGCTAATTCTAATTCAGCAAGCATCTACATAGAGCAACCTATCTTTATTTTGCCGTCCTTTCAAGCAATTTTGCACTTTTAAAGTGAGAAATAAACCATTCCGGAATGAGTATGGTTGAAAGCGAACGACATCTTTTCAGCCAGGTTTTTCCGGTCGTAAGATATTTCCACTTTCTCTTCGCAAATCTCTTCAGTTCCATTCAGCTTACATTCAAAGAGATGATTCGCCGGTTTCCCTGACGGCGAGAGTCAGCCTTGAAACACATATGAGTTTACCGGAATCATTTACTATTTTAATATCCCAGACCTGGGTGGTTCTCCCGAGGGCCAGTGGCCGGGCAGTTGCTGTTACCTGCCCGCTTCGTATCGGGCGCACATGGTTGGCATTTATCTCCAGGCCCACACAATAGCGGGAATCATCCACTGCCAAATTTCCGGCCATGGAGGCAACCGACTCCGCCAGAGCCACAGAAGCCCCGCCATGCAGCAGGCCAAAGGGCTGATGAGTCCGAGAGTCCACCGTCATGGTCGCCACGAGAAAATCCTCTCCTAGTTCAGTAAATTCTATGCCTAGGTATTTCACCATCGTATTGTTGGAGAGAAGGTTCAGTTTTTCAAGAGAAGCTTCTTTCCGCCATATTTTTTTCATTTTTTTCTCACCTGGAAAATTGAAAAATTGATACTTCATTATGCAGTTTTATCAGCATTCTGCTTTCCATATCTGTTTAGCAACATTACTCCCAGAAGACAACTATTGCTCTGTTCCCCTGGCATATGAGCGAAAGAGGAGGTACAATTATACTAGAGATAGATTGCGGATCATCAGAAGCACTCTATTTTTTTCAGCATTATAACAAAGGAGGTCAAAAGATGACACGAGGGAAAACAGGCCCCCAAAAGCACAAATACGAGAGAAAAAGTGATCCGTATCTCGACAGGCGATCAGGCGAGGACCGCAGGAAGGTGTATTCGCTTGACTACTTCCTCAAAGGCGGACCAGATCGCCGCCACAGAAGCGAAAGGAGATCATCGAGTGAACGACGTCACAACTGCATCCGTATAAACAAATGGTCTTCCGTCTGTCCCGACAAAAATGAGCTTAGCGACGGCAAACCCTATATCCTCAGTTTCAGCCGAACCTCCTCTCAAGATCAGTAGAGTGGACGTTTGCCTCACTTTTCTCTCCAAGAAATTCCCGCAGAGAGACACTTCTGTTTTTTCGTTGAAAAACTGAACACATTGATATAGCAATACAAAAACCCAGCTGTTATAATTGATGGAGTCGTAAAAAGCTCGATCTACTACGCCTAGTATATCAAGCTTTCTCGAAGTCTGCGCTTATCGCAAAGCCCATCCCAGTGCCTTCAAGGACTTTTTACGAGATTATCATAATTAACGACCGGTATGAGAAGAGGCTCATTTCATGACTGTAACCCAAATATTCATCCTTCTGCTTGTTCTTTTCTGCTTCATAGGCGCCTGGTATGGTCTGAGCTATCTTCTCTCTCCGCAGATGGATGATGCCGACGGTATTGCCAGGGTGACTGGAAACTGTGGTGATACCATGGAAATCGGCCTGCAGATCCGTCAAGGCAAAGTTGTAAAAACCCACCACTGGACCGATGGCTGCACCATGAGCCGGAACTGCGTTGAAGCGGCAGCCAGGCTTGCTTACGGAAAAACAGCAGAGAACCTGCGCCTAATCAACATGACGCATATTGTCGATGATGTCGGAGATATCCCTGACTCACATCTTCACTGCGCCCAGCTTGCGGAAATTTCGCTGCACAAAGCACTGGAAAACTATTTTTCGAAGAACAACCCTGCAGCACAGACTGACACAACTGGAGGACCTGAAAAATCCACCGGCAGAACCTGAAACTCAGAAGGAAGGAAGAGCATGGAAGATCTGTCCAACGGACCAGTCTGGATTATTGGCGGAGGGAAATTCGGCAGGCAGGCGGCTGAATCTCTGCTGCGCAAAAAAGCCGCCAACCATATAGTCCTGGTTGACATACAGCCAGATCGTCTTCTCCCTGAGGGCGTTGAGTATATCTGTGGGGATGGAATTGCCTGGCTCACAGAGCATTTGCCCCTCGAGGCCGAGGTTGGAGCCATCATCCCTGCCGTACCGTTCCATCTTGCCGCGGAATGGTTAAAAAAACGTCTCTCTCTTGATGGTTTCAGTGTCGAGACGGTGAATTTGCCGGATTATCTCCTT
>JAZBNU010000152.1:0-4093 GCA_036350815.1 Desulfopila sp. | reverse complement strand
TGATAAAGCCGTAACGAAAAACAGCCCTCCTGTCGATGGTGTCGAGGTGCTCCACATGCTGGGTGGGCCCTTGGGGAGTCGTGAGGAGATACATAGTGAGATCCGTAAAAGCTCCGGACCGTTGGCCCAGGTCGATTTTACCGAGATCCCCGCAGAGGGGTTGAAATTAATCTAAAGCGAGGCTGCACATGTCAATGCTTGATATTCTCTTAATTGTTCTCCGCGTGTCATTCGGAGCCTTTGTACCGCTGTGCTTCATCGCCGTACTTGTCTGGATGGAGCGACGAGGCGCCGCCTTTTTTCAGGACAGGGCGGGTCCTAACAGGGCCAATGTTTTCGGGTTTCGGGCTGCGGGGCTGATACAGAACCTTGCCGATGCGGTTAAACTTATCTTTAAGGAAGACGTTGTTCCAGGACATATCAAACACAAGGTCTATTTTATCCTCGCACCAGTCATTGTGTTTTTTACGGCCCTGGTTTCCTTTGGTGTGATTCCTTTTGCCGATACCCTGGTGATTGGAGATAAAAGGTATGTGATGCAGGCCATTCCCACCGATCTCGGCATACTCTGGTTTCTTGCCTTCGTCGGCTTTGCCGTCTACGGTATCATCCTGGCGGGCTGGTCGTCGACCAATAAATACGGCATGCTGGGAGGTCTTCGCGCCGCAGCCCAGGTCATCAGCTATGAAATCCCTCTGGCACTGGCGCTGATAAGTCTCCTGGTGGTCTACGGGACGGTAAACCTCAGCGAGATGGCTCGTTTTCAGGGGCAGCTTCTTTTCGGGTTTATTCCCATGTGGGGGGTGATCCTGCAGCCGCTGGGTGTGGTTATTTTTGTGATTGCCGCTTTTGCCGAAGCTAACCGGACCCCATTTGATCTGGCTGAGGGTGAGAGTGAGATTGTTGCCGGCTATCATGTTGAATACAGTGCCATGAAGTTCGCCATTTTCTTTATGGGGGAATATGTGGCCATGTTCGCTTCCAGTGCCATCATCATCACTCTCTTTTTCGGAGGATACCAGATACCATGGTTCGCTACGGAGACACTTGTTGAGAATGCCAAACCCGTTGCTTTCCTCCTCATGATTCTGTTGCCGGTCGGGATGTATTACTTTGCCGGCTGGATACGGAGAAACAATCTTAGTCATTACAACCGTCCTGCTGATCCAAGAAAGCGGGAGGCCAGGGTCTATATTAAGATTCTATGGGCAGTAGTGGCCGTGATGGAGCTTATGCTTCTGGTGGTTCTGCTGAGCAGTTCCGGAGGAGTAATGGCCCATATTTTTGTGGCGGAGCTGCAGATCTGTACATTTCTTTTGAAAACGACCCTGATGTGTTTCGTCTACGTCTGGGTGCGCTGGACATTACCTCGTTTTCGCTATGATCAGCTGCAGAAACTTGGCTGGCAGACGCTTTTACCGCTGTCGCTTTTGAATATCTTCGTTACCGGTGCGGTAGTAGTAGCGTTAAGTTAAGGGAGAAGGAAATGGGCGCCAAAGTCAAAGTCATAAAACGCAAGGGCGACAGCCTTTCCGAGAAGGTTTATCTGGTGGAGGTCTTTAAAGGGATGCGGGTCACTCTGGGGCATTTCTTGAGGAATCTACTGGATAACTCAAAATTGTACGTCAGGCATTATCCGGAGCAGAAACCGGAAATCACACCACGTTGGAGAGGGCGCCACAGGTTGACAACATATGAAGATGGTTCGATAAAATGTGTAGCATGTTTCATGTGTCAGACAAACTGTCCGTCGCGCTGTATCATGATTGAAGCAGGTGAGCGACTGGATGGGCGGGAGGAAAAGATGCCCGTTCGCTTTGATATTGACCTGCTCGAATGCATCTATTGTGGCTATTGCGTTGAAGCATGTCCCAAAGATGCCATCCGGATGGACAGCGGCATATTTTCAACTGTTGAACAGTCGCGCGAGCCCATGGTGATAGGGTTGACGGATCTGGCGGCAACCCCCGGCGCGTTCGCTGAAGAAGACTATAAAAAAAGGGGCCTTTGAGATTATGATAGTCGAATTCCTGTTTTTCCTGTTCGCACTGCTTGCCGTAATCGGGGCACTTGGTCTGGTACTTTCACGTCATCCCATGAATGGCGCAATCAGCCTGGTGGTGACCATGATAGCCCTGGCAGGTCTCTACGGTTTACTCTCCGCCAAACTGATTTTCGCTCTGCAGCTGATTGTTTATGCCGGAGCAATTATGTCGCTTATTCTTTTTATCATCATGTTTCTCAATATCCGCAAAGAAGATCTCCCCGATGAACGCTGGCGCTGGGCCTATTTCCTTGGTGGAGCCGCTGTTCTTTTTCCTGTCGGCATGCTGATGGTTAAAGCCGTCAGAAGCCTTCCCGGTGTTGAGGCTACCATTGTCGGCGGCGGGTTCGGCGGGGTGAAAGAGGTGGGGCTGGTTCTTTTCCGGGAGTGGCTCCTGCCTTTTGAGATACTCTCCATTCTGCTGCTTGTCGCCCTGGTAGGTGCTGTGGTGCTGGCGGATAAAAGGAGGGCGGAATCATGATAGCGGATTATCTCATTTTGAGCATTATTCTTTTCTGTATCGGAATACTCGGTGTGGTATCGAGGCGCAATGTTTTCACGGTGTTCATGTCTGTGGAACTCATGCTCAATGCTGCCAATCTGGCATTTATCGCCTTCTCCAGGCTGCATGAGAATATGGACGGGCATGTCCTGGCAATGATGGTTATGGCAGTTGCCGCGGCGGAAGCCGCTCTGGCCCTTGCTGTAGTTATTTTGCTGCATAAGCACAAGAGTAAGCTGGACACGAACGTATTCAGTCTTCTGAAGGGGTAAATCCATGGAACATACTGTAACATATCTAGGACTGATTCCGTTGCTGCCGCTCATTGGCGCTGTGGTCATCGGGCTCTTGCACATGTTTACCTGTACCGGCAGGAGAATACCCGAAAAAATCTATTCTCTCCTCGCTCTGATTGGTCCGGTTATTGCCACATTTCTTGCCTTTAAGACTTTCCTTCATGTCAGGCAGATGCCCGAAGAGGCCCGCTACCTGACCCAGAAGGTTTTTACCTGGTTCAGTGTTGGTGAACTGGATGTTTCCATGGGGTTTCTTGCCGATCCGCTCAGCGCCCTGATGCTGCTTTTCGTTACCTTCATCGGTACCCTGATCCACCTGTATTCTATCGGCTATATGGCAAAAGATCAGAATTACGGTAAGTTCTTTGCCTATCTCAACCTGTTTCTCGGAGCAATGCTCATTCTGGTCCTGGCCGATGGCCCGGTGGTTATGTTTGTCGGCTGGGAAGGAGTTGGTCTCTGCTCCTATCTGCTCATCAGTTTCTACAGTGAGAGTCGGGAAAACGTACTGGCCGGCAACAAGGCCTTTATCGTCAACAGAATAGGCGATCTCGGCTTTGTTCTGGGGATGTCGCTGCTCTTCTGGGCCATCGGTTCAGGCAGCTTTGACTATATGTCTCTTCAGGCCAACGCCCACAACCTGACGCCGGCTGTGGGGCTTGCCGTATGTCTCCTTCTTTTTCTCGGGGCAACCGGCAAATCGGCCCAGATTCCCCTCTACGTCTGGCTGCCGGATGCCATGGCGGGCCCAACGCCCGTATCGGCCCTGATCCATGCTGCAACCATGGTTACCGCCGGTGTCTATATGGTGGCGCGGTTTAGTTTTATCTATGTTCAGGTTCCCGTTGCCGGCACGATTATTGCCTGGGTTGGAATATTGACGGCCCTTCTTGCTGCAGTCTTCGGTATGTTTCAGAAGGATATCAAAAAGATCCTGGCGTATTCCACCGTTTCCCAGTTGGGGTATATGTTCGCCGGCGTCGGGGTTGCCGCCTATTCCGCCGGCATATTCCATGTTTTCACCCACGCCTTTTTCAAGGCCCTGCTCTTTCTCGGAGCTGGTTCGGTAATCATGGCTCTCCATCACCAGCAGGATATCTGGAAAATGGGCGGGCTGAAAGATAAAATGCCCATTACGTATTGGACCATGCTCATTGGTTGTCTGTCTCTAGCCGGCTGCCCCCTGCTGGCTGGATTTTTCAGCAAGGACGAAATCCTCTATATGGCCCTGGCCAACGGCTATCCTGGTGT
>JAZBNU010000151.1:0-5961 GCA_036350815.1 Desulfopila sp. | reverse complement strand
CGATTTGGACAGGGGATTCCCAGGTCCAGCGGAATCTTCCCCAGACCATGGCCGTGTTTTTCACGGTAATGGTAACTGAAAGTGCGGATACGAGATGAATGCGTAGCCATATACACAGAGAAAAAGCAAAAAAGCTCAGCATTGCTGCTGGAGCAGGTTACAGGATCAGGAACAGGAAACCAGTCATGCCTCTCTGTTCAAAATGCAGACTTCGCCATCCTGCCTTTCAAGCTGAATGGTAGAATGGCCGATGCCAAAACGATCATGAAGCTGCTGCTGGGTTCTGTTCAGAAAGTTTTTATCCAAAGGTTCGTCGTTCATAACCAGATGTACCGTCAAGGCAACTTCTGTCGTGCTCATGGCCCAGACATGCAGATCATGTATCTGGGATACATTCTGCAGTCCAGTCAAATAGTTCTTTACTCCGGCTATATCAATACCTTCAGGAACAGAGTCTATGGCAAGATTGAGGGAGTCGCGCAGCAAAGACCAGGTCCCGACGAGAATCACGGCCGCAATTACCAGACTGATCAGAGGATCAAGCAACAGCCAGCCTGAAAACATAATCACAATACCCGCCGCCACGACACCAAGAGAAATTCCGGCATCGGCAGCCATATGAAGAAATGCCCCCCTGATATTCAGGTCTTCTTTCTGACCGGAGAGAAAGAGTAAAGCGGTAACTGTATTGACAGCAACACCGATAGCGGCAACGACTATGACGGTTACGGCAGCAACAGGTTGAGGATCAAAGAGTCGTCCCACCGCCTCCCAGGCTATTCCCCCCAGTGCGACAAGAAGCACTATGGCATTGACCAGAGAAGCCATTATGGTTAGCTTGCGAAACCCATACGTTCTCTTTTCCGTCGCTGCTTTCGCTGCCATGAATCCGGCACCCCAGGCAAGCATCAGGCTGAGCACGTCACTCAGGTTATGCCAGGCATCAGCTATCAGCGCTAGAGAGCCGGCTGCAATTCCATATCCGGCTTCAATGGCGACAAAAACGATATTGAGCAGGATGCCGATGGCAAAAGCTCGGTTGTAGTTCCCTTTTGGGTGGCTGTGATCATGAGACATGGCTGCTCTTACCGGGAAAATCTGGGAAATCGATTTCGCTGCGAAGACATCTTGATATGGAATAGCACAACAAATCCAGTTTGTACATCATGCCCCAAGATAAGCCCCTCATGCTTTCCTCGTTGTAACTTCATGGGGATTCAGGTGTATTTTTATCCACAAACATATGATTGGCGGCGGTTACACCTCTGTCGTATGTACAAAAAGTGTCTGTCGCCTCTGGTGTCCTGCTGTGGATTTTGATGTTTGTTATGACTTCCAGCGCACCATTGTCATAACACGCCTGCTGGGCATTTTTCACGATTTCCAGTAGTTGGTTAAGTTCACCTTTCATCGTAGTTTCCATAGCTCCAACCTGAAAAGGAACCCCGGCCTGCTTGACAACCTCTATTGCTTTATCAACTACCTCAAAGTTATTTCCTTCTTTGACACGTGGAATAACCTGAAAGGCAAGGAACACGTCTTTTATTGGTGGTTTACTATCTTTCATCTGGTCTCAATAATTATGAATTTCGCTCTTTTGAACGACCGGGAGTGCTACTTCTTACATGCGTGGCTTTGGCAACTGGTGACTCAGTTTTTTCCTTTGGGTTGCCAAACTGAAAATACATTTAGAATATTGCAGAACTTTAATTTGAAATGCGAAATGCCAAGTCACACCTTTCTTTCATTTCAATCTGAGTTTTTTGTACCGGCCTTGGAAAAGACGGTCTGTCTGTTTTCTCCTGCTCTTGGTGCATCTGATACACAGGAAACAGAGATCCTGGGGCTATTTCTTTTTAATTGCTATATATAATTGTATTTTATTCTTTTCAATCAATTGAAAACACCTCAAAATCAACTAAATCTTCCCATTCTTTAAACCATAGCGGGAATTGCGCTGAGTCATTTGTTTCCATGAGTTGAAAGCAAACGCTATTTTCTTTGTTCACCCATGAATTTAGAAAATGAAGACCTTCAGGGAGCAGCCTTCCTTTTGAGTTGTATCTTTCATAGATTTCGTCAAAACAGCCTTCTTTGAAATGTTCTACAACCATATACTTTTTCATTTTTATATTTCACATAAGGTGGAGTAAGGGGCGCGGTTCACCGCATCCAGCGCAGCGAAGCGGAGCGTCCTGTAACGATTTATTATTTGGTTTTATATTAAATACTTATAACTAATTCCGTGCTGTATGAAGCCTAATGATGCATAGAATTTATGAGCATTTTCTCTTTTTATATTTGCTGATAACGTAATTTTGTAACATTTGGCTTCTTTACATTTTTCTGTGGCAAATCTGAGCATTGATTTACCGATACCCTTGCCTTGCCAATCTGGCAAAACCGCTATGCTCTCGAAAACAGCTGATTTACTACCTAAATGACCAATGTTGTGCATTATCAAAACTGCTATAGTTCCAACTACTTCTCCATTAATTGTTGCAACATAGATTGTATAAGATGGGTAATTATTAATTATTTCAAAGATTTTCTTAGCATTATCGAGATTGAGCATTACTCCATCATCGATTGAGGGTTGGGCATATATTTTCAATATGCTTTCAATGTCATCAACAACTGCTTTCCTAATAGCAATGTCCATACTTTTTGTTCATATATCGTGAAGTTCTGCGGATGCCGTGCCGTTTATGGCTTCCTCAGATAGTTTGTTACACCATTTTAATATATATTCTCTGTTTTTTAACGCGAGTATAACCTTGTGATTCATAGAACAGATGTGCATCATGTCTAACTTCATTTGCACGAACTCTTACCTTGTGGACCTTTTCTTTTGCCCAGTCTTCTGCTTTTTTAACAAGTCCTTTACCTATACCTTTTCCTCTTGCGCTGGCAGCAACCACTAAGCTCACAATTTCTGCATATATTCCTTCAGCCAATCTGACATCAAACATTACACACACAGATCCAACTATAACTCTTTCTTCTTCTGCTATTATTAATGTACCACCTCTCTTTACTATTTCTTGAATATTTCTCTTAAGTTCGTCAGCTTCAACTGGATATCCAAGTTCTAGCATTAAGCATTGGATTGACAAAAGATCATCAGTTCTAAATTCTCTATAGCAGATATTCATTCTTTATAATGTGGAACGTTTTATTCGCTAAATTTCTTAATATATGTAACCATTTGCTTTAGATTTCTCGGGGTCTGGAAATAATCCCATGCCTGTCTTTAAATGTCTGAAATTATGCTTTTCATAAAATGCTTGTTTACCGGGTGCGACATAAATTAGAGTGGTTGCATTTTTGGGTAATTGTTTTAGGAGCGACTTCATAATCAATTTGCCGACTCCCCTTTTTTGAAATTCTGGAGAGACAACAACATCATAAATCGCTGATTGATATTGACCATCAGATAGCGCTCGACCAAACCCTACGATTTTGTGTGAGACATAGGCGGAACAAACAACAAAACTGTTCTCTGAGGCAATTCTCAATTTTATAGGGTCACGAGTACCAAGAGGGGAGACGCGAATCAATTCACATAATTCGACCCAATCAATACTTTCAACTCCATAATTAATTTGTATTTTCATTTTTAAACTCGAAATCAAAAAAATCGTCCATTGAGACGGCCCCGATGCGGTGCCTTTATATGATTCTCAAATTCACTTGTTAACGATTTTGGGCCGCCCTGGGCCTCGATTAGACAGCCTTATGCTAAACTTCTTTTCCATCTGCTCTCTGAAACGATTCCCGCCTACCACTTGGTTGCGCTGAATGGAATCTCTGATAAGTTTCAATTCTCCTTCTGGAATCGTTTGGTAAACCTATTCATTCATTAATAGACTCAATTTTCTGCTCCATTTCCGTCGTTTTTTTCCATGGCATGGCGTCCTTTTTCTTACTCTATTTTCAGGAGGAAACCTGAAAATGCAAGAGAGTAAACGATGTGCTGCTAGAAGTGTAAAGAATGTCCCTCTAGAAGACTTTTTTATTGCTAACGACAAGCTAAGCAGCGCGTTTTTCAGCGTCCGCTAGAGCTTTTTGTTATGTGTTTTTTGTTCGTATCAACTGAAATGCTTAGTAACTGTATTACTCACTTCACCTAGCCAAATTTCTCTTTGTTCTTTCGTGCTGGTAACAATGATATTAAACATTTTGCGATGGAATTCATGCACCCCGCACAAGTCAAAAATGCAGTTTTTCCAAATGGTTTCAAGAGGGTCAAGGAAAGTTTGTTTTTCACGTTCCGTCTCGGTATTTGAAGTATTGAATACTATTGCTTTTTGGGCTTTCAATAGGCCGATAGGAATGCCCTCGCCACTGTCAGTTTCTAAAAATTCATAGGTAATACCTGGACGCATGATTCTGTCCACCCAGCCGGTTAGGATTGCAGGTGGCATTCCCCACCAGTTCGGATGAATGATAACGAATCCGTCTGCCTCTGAAGCTTCTTTACAGTGTATCTCAATTTCAGTTGGAAGAGGCACGTCTTTGGGAATTTCACATGATGGCAAAAGTGGGTCGAAATTTTCCTGATATAGATCGTGGAAGAAAACTTCATGACTCTTTTGCCTTAAAGCCTCAACGGTTGTATTGGCAATTGCATGATTGAAACTTGAAGGGTCGGGATGAGCAAGTATTACGGATATTTTCATTTCCTATATTGTCCTTGAATCATTTTGACACAATTAAGGTAGAACGGCCAGTTACCCGACCGCCCCCTCGCAGATCCCTGCGTGCTGTATTCTCGCACAGGGCTCCTCAGTATTATTCGTTTCGTATAAAAGCATTCCAACTCCGGTACCCTGTGATCCGAGGGCGGGGAATTGAAAAACTCTGTAAGAGTTTTTCAAAACTTCGCCAATTAAAGCTTTTTCGCTGGCTCCTCCTGTTCAACCACTTGCACACTATCTTGCAACTCAGGTTATAGAAGGAACCTATCTTTTTAAAGTTACCACTGACACCATAATAATTGTAGTGCCCTTGTAGTTTTGCCACAAATTGTTCATTGAGTTCAGTGACTCCTGAAACACTCCGATTGCTTTTGATCCGCGCCTTCAAGTTTGACAGTGCCTGCTGGAGTTTCTTCCGGGCTGTAACCATTCTTACCAAAGGCTTCTTTTGCCTGCTAATGACCCGGCGATATTCAAAGCCAAGAAAAACGAAACTCTTGCGACCTTTCGTTTCAAACCTACTGAACCGTATGGCTTTTGTTTTGTCAGCTGCAAGTTTTGCTCTTTATGCTATTCCCCGCAGTGAGGTTTGCATATGTTTATCAGCCTGTCTTATCTGCATATGTTTCCTTTACGGGCTACATAATACTGTCATCCCCTTCCCCATGTGAGCGGCCCTACCGTCTCTGGGTACTATGAAATGATCTGACTCCCTTTCTCCCATCACATGTTCTTCGTGTGGTTGATACAACTTACCTGCAAGAGGAGGAGGTTAAAGGGCCTCCCAGGTTCCTGGCACTTCTCTCACTGCATGCCAAGCTCTATGACCCCGGCAGTCCCTCCAGAATCTTGCCTTGACAATTCCTTTATTCTGGCTTCCGATACGTTAAAATCGTCGCCAACTGCACTATACTCTGATGAGGCTGAATTGCTTAAGGGAGGCACGTCTCCCCGGCGGCCTACAGTGTTCCCTGTGTACGTTTCACGACTTTTGTTCTCCGTAATTGGCTCCGTGAGTCGCGCAACACTCGGTACGGGCTACTGGCTAGGCCTTGCCCGACAGGGACTTTGCTGTATAGCAAGGCACCCTGCAAGAAGCACCAAGCTTCGCCTGGCGCACTAACGTCTAGCTCAGACATGCGGCTTGTTCGCGTCGACTGCATCGCCTTGTTCGGAACTTTATTTCGGCTGCCCGGTTGTTTCATTCCTAGTTCCCAATCGTCTTTTTCTTCAGCCGAATCAGGCTGCGACAGCGGCCGGG
>JAZBNU010000150.1:0-2322 GCA_036350815.1 Desulfopila sp. | reverse complement strand
GCTACGCTCTTGCTGCAGGCGATTTCGATGGGAATGGCTATGTGGACCTGGCCATCGGTGCTCCCTATGAGAGCGTCGGTGCCGTTGCGCAGGCGGGTATCGTACATGTCCTCTACAGTACAACCAGCGGGCTCAGCGCCACCGGCAGTCAGGGATGGTACCAGGGATACAGTGGGCTTCAGGGAAGTGCGGAAACAGGGGACAGGTTCGGTTATGCTCTGGCGGCAATTCCGCTGGAAAAAAACGGGGGGCTTTTTTTCCCGATCCGGGCGCAAAACGGTACTACCGTGATAATTCACCTGGAGTAGAAAACCGGTTCTCTTCATTCTCTATCTTCTGGCGGAGCAGGCAGGTCCTGTTTGCCGAGATAGCAGACGCGCTGTTGCCAGGGGAACCCGCTTTCGAACAAGTTTACCTGTTTTCCTGATAAATAACAGTACAGGGCCAGATAGAAAACGTCGGCTTCCAGGTAATGTGTGGATGATGGAAACCGCTGATTGAAGCCTTGACCTGACCTGAAAATTTTTCTATAAGTTTCTTTTTGAGTCGCTCTCTTTAGTGTTTTTTGTACATAATTCTGACACAGTGTTCACCAGAAGCGGGCCTGTCCAGCCACGCCTCACGCCTCGCATCCACGGCAGCCATAGCTGGGAAGGCTAGGTTCGTGGTAGAATTGAAGGAAGGATAAAAACTTGACGCAAAAACAGCGATTCAGGGTGTATATGGTTCAAGGTAATAGTCGAGACATACAACGCGGGGCATGCCGAGAAAGCATAAAGCGCGAAGGCAGCTCGATTTAAAAAAAGACCTCAGAATTGTGCTGGCTTTCACTGCGTTAATCGCTTTGGCGCTGACTGCTGTATTTTTGTACTTTATTTTACAGACGGCAACAGAGTTTGAAACGTTCTATGAAAAGAAGATGGAAAACCATGCGGTGCTCATCCGTAAAACCGTCAACCTTGCAGAAAGCTACATCGATACATATGATCAGCTGGTCAATGACGATCTGTATCACTGCCTCTACCGCCTGAACCAGGAACTCCTCAGTGTACCTCGCACAAGCCTTACTAAAGAACTGCTGCAAAGTCATCGTGACAAACATAAGCTGGCTGGATTGGCTATTTTTGTGATGGATCCGGAACGATTGCAGTTTGAATCAAGCAGGAGGCTGCGTCAGAACTTTGTTGTTCGCAACCGATATTGCGCTATTTGCCGGGGGTAGCTCCGGCAGGGATGGCAGTGAATATCCGGTCGCTTTCGCTTCTCCCTACCACGTTGTTGTATTGACACACTGCTCTAGCCTTCGATACAATGGTTACAGGATATGTAACCGGCTCCTGTAAATATCAGCGGGGCACTCTGTCCCTGCCGAAACAATAGTGTCATCAGGAAGAAGAAAAGGTCTTTTTCCTGCAATAATTTCCATCGGGAAAGGGGGTACTATGAAAGAGCATATTCTGAATTACGAAACGTTTATCAAAGTCACCAATGCCATTTCTCATTCGAAAGAACCGGAAGAAGTCGCTTTAATGACAGTAGAAGGTATCAAGACAGCTTTAGGTATTAAAGGTTGTGCTCTTTTTCTGCTGAACCATAAAACCAATGAACTGGAGGTGGCCGCATCTTTCGGCCTCAGTGATAAATATCTGCAGAAAGGGCCGCTCAGCGCCCTTCATTCCATTGCGGAGTCTCTTAAAGAAGGTCCGGTGGCGATTTATGATGTTATGGATGACCCAAGACTGCAGTACCCCGATGAGGCACGGGAAGAGGGTATTGCTTCCATTTTATCCGTTCCTGTTCAGGTTCATGGTAAACTGATGGGTGCTCTTCGCGTGTATACCGCCGAACCGTGGGATTTCAGTCTCAACGATGTCAATTTTGTCAGTGGACTGGCGCAGATAGCTGGTATGTCAATTAAAATGGCACGATACTCAAAAGGGTTGATGAGCAGCATAGAGGTTTTGAAGTCTATGCAGGAAGCGCAGACCCACAGGAATACCCGTATGACGCCATACGAAGGCGTTCCGCAGAGCTTTTCGGCCGAGGAATATCAGCGTCTGGCGGAATAGTCCCTCAGAGGGGTCCGGTGCTGCCTCTTGCCGTTCCGGACCTCTGAGAAAATGGTGTTTTCGCCATAATTATTGTCGTTGCTCCTTTTCTGCCGTGGAATCTTCCTGCTTTGTGCCAGGTCCACATCGATGTCCTCATTTTCACCTGTATTTCTCATAATCATAGTGTGACTGCTGTAAAATAACTGATACTCCTCGGTGTGTGTTTCATGCATCCGCAGAAATGTCGGGTAAAAAAAATGTGAGCTGTAAT
>JAZBNU010000149.1:0-2821 GCA_036350815.1 Desulfopila sp. | reverse complement strand
GCCGATCTTCTTTATGATAGGTCTTTACGGCGGCGAGAAACGAGTAGCGGCAACCATAAAAATTACTCTCTATACCATTGCCGGATCACTCTTGATGCTGGCTGGCCTGATTTATCTCGGCGCGTCTCTCTATGCTGAGACAGGGGTGTGGAGTTTTGAAATTGCCAGAATGGCGCATCTCGAACTGCAGGGAGGTTTTGCCATAGCTGCCTTTGTCGGCATGATGGTAGCTTTTGCCATCAAAATTCCCCTCTTTCCCTTTCATACCTGGTTGCCTGATGCCTATACCGAAGCGCCAACCTCCACCACCTTTATTCTTTCCGCCATTATGGCGAAAATAGGTGTGTATGGTGTAATCCGTTTTGTTGTACCTGTGTTTGAAGCGGAGATGGCCCGTTATGCTATCCTGCTGGCATATCTCGGTGTCATTGGCCTGATGTACTGCGGTATCGCTGCCATTGCCCAGAGGGATTTTAAACGGATGCTGGCCTTTTCCTCCGCTTCGCATATGGGCATAATTGCCGTGGGTGTTTTCTGTCTGAACGTTCAGGCCCTTACCGGAACCCTGTTTCAGATTGTGGCACATGCCACCAGTACCGGAGTACTTTTCCTCTTTGCCGGTATCCTGGAAGAGCGTAACGGCAGCCGAAATATCGAGGATTTTGGCGGTGTCGCCTACAATGCCCCCATTTTTGCCACCTTCTTTGCCATTGCCATGCTTGCTTCTGTCGGTCTGCCAGGCACCAGCGGCTTTATTGGTGAATTTCTGATTATTCTCGGCGCGGTCAAGTTCAATGTCTGGATCGGGGTTTTGGCGGGTACAACCCTTGTTATTGGTGTCTGTTATATGCTGTGGATGTTTCAACGGGTATTTTTCGAAAAAACCTCTTCCGCCACAGCAGGTTTTAAAGATCTTTCCGCCTACGAGACAATGGTCTTTCTTCCTGTCATCCTGCTTATTCTGGTAATGGGGATCTATCCCCAGCCATTTATTGCCAAAATCGAACCCGCTGCGCAGCAGCAGATCATCCAGACTCTTGCCAAGGGAAAGCCGCAGCTTGCTGAATCGATGGAATCTGATGTTAAATATGAACAACTGAATACGAACTGAGGCGGGACACCTTATGATTGATTTTTTACTCCTACTTCCACTGCTCGTTATCGGCTCGGGTGCAATTGTGCTGATGCTGCTCTCTGCCTTTGACAATGTTGAGAAAGAGATTGCGTCCTATGTCGGCATGTCGGTATTCGTCCTTGGTTTTCTGGCACAGCTGCTGAGCAGTCCTGCAGCTGATGTCGAGATCTTTACCGGTGTGTTCAGTGCGATGCTGGTAGGGAACAGCTTCACCAAGGTCGCTGGACTCATCATTTGTGCCTGTGGTTTTTTTACCTGTATGAGTTCAAATACCTATTTCAGGCAGAATGGCTTTTGCAAGTTGGAATATTATTCACTGACGGCTTTTGCCGCCTGCGGTATGCTTCTGCTGACCATGGCCCAGGAGCTTATTACCGCTTTTATTGCCCTTGAGATAATGTCTCTGGCGATTTATGTGCTTGTCGGTATGCACCGCAGAAACGTGAAGGCCACCGAAGCGGTCCTCAAATATCTTATCCTGGGAGCTTTTGCCGGGGGATTTTTTGCCATGGGTGCCGCTTTTCTGTATGGCGGAGCAGGGAGCACGAGATTTGCAGTTTTGGCACAGGTTATTGGAGAAAATGGCTTTTTTCAGCAGCCTCTCCTTGTGGTGGGTTCCTTTTTCATCATTATCGCCCTGCTTTTCAAAGTGGCAGCTTTTCCATTTCATGCCTGGGTTGTCGATGTCTATGACGGCGCCTCTCTGCCGGTTACAGGTTTTATGGCCACGGCCTTGAAAACCGCGGTATTTGCCCTTTTTGCTAATTTTCTTGTGCTTGACAACGGTCTGCAGTCCTCCTGGGTTGATCTTCTTTTTTATATCGCAGTTTTCACCATGTTCGGCGGCAACCTGATTGCCATAGGGCAAGACAGTCTCAAACGGATGCTGGCAGCATCTGGTATCGTTCACACCGGCTATCTTCTTGTTGCCCTGGTGGCCTTCACAACCCAGGAATTCACCGGTAATATCATTCTGTTTTATCTGGCGGCGTATGCCATAGGAACGCTTGGTATGTTTGCCGCTCTATCGTATTTGAGCGGTGCGGACGAGAAACGCCGAACCTTCGACGATTTCAGAGGTCTGGCCAAGGTACGGCCCTATTCGGCTGCGGCCATAACCATATTTCTTCTCTCCATGGCCGGTATTCCACCGACAGTAGGTTTCATGGGAAAGCTCTATATTATTCTCAATGCCTTTCACGGTGGAGAGGTGACGCTTGCTGCACTGGCAATCGTGAGCAGTGTGATTTCGATGTGGTACTACCTGCGCCTCGTTATTATCATGTACTTCAAGGAGGCCAAGGATGATTTTTCTACCACATCTTCGCCTTTCGCGCCTCTGTGCACCTTTATCCTGGCCGTCTTTGTCTTTGCCTTCAGCTTTTTGCCGGTCGGAGGGTGATGTTGTTTGAGAAAAATGATACAAAACCAAATATATAATATATGCGGCATCCTGGCCGTAAGGCATACAACCAAGGATACAATCCGGCTGGGCCGTTCTCCACTCCAGATGTTGAACTCAACAGGAAAACCTTTTATCAGAGACAAAAGGAAGTTGCCATGAAAGCCAAAGATATACTTGAAACCAAGGGAAGCAGAGTAGTGACCTGTCACCAGGATAACTCATTGATAGAGGCCCTGGCGATTTTTTCCGCCAACAAAATAGGCTCTCTGCTGGTAGTGGAT
>JAZBNU010000148.1:0-12614 GCA_036350815.1 Desulfopila sp. | reverse complement strand
TATGACCATATAGGTGTTTATGCCCTTGAAGAAGACCTGGTGGAGTCATCACTTCTTTATCGTACTCTTGCAAAACTGCTGTCCTGGGAGGAGAGAGATGTTCTCCGTATTGCCAATCATCCCGGCTGGCTCGAAGGTGATCATCATGCTCTGACTACTCTGATGCGCTTCGCCTCCTCCCTTGATGGTATTGAAATCTACAATTATTCCATAGAGGCAGATCCGGGATTGGCAGACACTACCTGGAAATGGGATTGCCTGTTGTCCATGGGATATCCTCTTCTCGGTTTTGCCCACGATGATTCCCACTCTCCAGCCGATATCGGCAATGCCTGGATTATGGTCCGGGCGGTAAATGCGAGTCCGCAAGAAATATTCAAATCACTGAAGAGTGGAAACTTCTACTGTTCAACAGGGGTCACTATTACAGAGATGGAGCGGGTGGAGGACACTCTTCACATTGCTCTGGCGGAAGATGCTATCATCCGGGTTATCGGTACTTTCGGGCGGGTTTTGGACGAGTTTTCGGGAAAAGCAATGGAGTGGAATTTTGCGGATGCATCTACCGAGTATGTCAGATTCCATATACGAAACTCTGCCTGGAAACAAGGATGGAGTCAGCCATTTTTTAAAGAGCCCCAATTATAAAGGTTGGGGAATGGGAAGTATTTTTAACAGACGCCGGGACACGGAAAGTGTTCCTGGATACATTAAAACGTTAAGGAGAGAGAGAATGGATAATGGTGATACTGTCGTAAATACTGTTCTACCAGAAAACAAAGCAATGGATCGTCGGGAATTTATAAAGAAATCGACTGTTGCAGGTGCGGCCCTCCTGGCGACGAGTAGTGTCGGACCGTGGTTTATAAAAGATGCCTTATCTACATCCGGGACATTAAAGCTCTTTACCTGGCCTGACTACTCCAAACCGGAGGTGATCGAGGCTTTCGAGAAAGCCACAGGGATAAAGGTGAAAATTACCAATTACAGTACCAATCAGGAGTGTATGAACAAGTTGAGGGCAGCCAGGGCAACGGGTTTTGATATCGCCCAGCCCTCTCTCACAGAATTTCAGCTGCATATGGAGCATGAGCTTTACCAAGAGATTGATGAGTCCAGGATACCCAACCTGGAAAACCTGGAAAAGGCATTTTATGAAAAATCCAAGGTACTGGGTGGCGTAATTCGCGGCAAGCGCGTTGGTCTGCCATATGACTGGGGCACCGAAGCTATGGCCTGGAATACAACAGAAAATGATTTTGCTTACGGCGATCTTTCTTTTGGAACAATGTGGGATGACGAGTATGTCGGGAAAGTTACCTGTCGACCTCACTCCGTATTTATAGGGGCTGGACTGTATCTGGAAGCTATGGGAAAAATAGATACCAATCGGATGTATGATACCTATGAATCCGAGGAAAAGATGCGCAAAGCTTACGATGAAATCCTGGCTTTTCTTATTGCTAAAAAGAAGAATATTAAAATGTTCTGGAACAATGCCCAGGATCATCAGCTGGCCTTTCTACAGAACGGCTGCGTCGTAGGACAGACCTGGGATGGCCCCATAATGACAATGAAGAAGGAAGGCAAGCCGGTCTCCTATATGGCACCTAAAGAGGGAGCCATGACCTGGGTTGACTCCATGGCAATTGTCAAAAACGCCGAAAATTTGGAACAGGCCTATGCTTTCATCAACTGGGCCTATACCCCGGAGGCCGGCGCAGTTATGGCAAAAGCCACTGGATACAACAGTGTGGTTAAAGGAGCAGCCGACCTTCTTGATGCGGCTACCCGGAAGAATTTCCAGGAAGCGTATCCTGGAGATGCTCTGGAAAAATTGTGGTGGTATGTTTCTGAGCCTGCCTGGTTTGTACCTGCACGAACTGAGTACCGCGATAAATTCCAGGCAGCATAAAGCGAAAAAAAACAGTTTGAAATACGGCATGGATGACGTGTGCTTGACCAGGACGCTCATCCATGCCTCAACCCCTCCCCATTTTTTCCGAGACAATAAGCATGGGACAGGATGTAGCAATCATTGATGCAGGAATCCGCTTTGACGGTTTCTGGGCGGTTCGTCATATTGATGTACATATTGAGAAAGGTGAATTTTTCAGTTTTCTGGGGCCTTCCGGATGTGGGAAAACCACTCTTCTCCGTTTGATTTCAGGATTTCTCGAGCCCAGCGAGGGACAGATACGCATTAATGGGAAAGATATGCGCGGGATAGGTCCAAACAAGCGGAATACCTCTTTGATTTTTCAGAACCTCGCCCTTTTTCCTCTGATGAGTGTCTCTGAAAATATTGGTTTTGGTCTTGAAATACGAAGAGTTTCAAAGAAGGAACGGAACAAAAAGGTCGCTGAGCTGCTGGAGCTTGTTGATCTTCCGGGAAGCGGTGAGAAAAAGGTTAACGAACTGTCTGGAGGCCAAAAGCAAAGAGTCGCAATCGCCAGAGCCCTGGCTGTCGAGCCTTCGGTGTTGATGCTCGACGAGCCTCTTTCGGCTCTTGATCTGAAGCTCAGGCAACATATGCGTGCCGAGCTACGTAAAATTCAGCAGCAGACGGGAGTGACCTTCATCTATATAACTCACGATCAGACGGAGGCACTCACGATGTCGGATAGGATTGGCGTCATGTCTCGCGGCCGGATTGAACAGCTGGGAAGTCCTGCTGTTATATATAATACTCCCAGCTCTCCTTTTGTGGCTTCGTTTGTCGGAGAAAATAACCAGTTTCAAGGGAAAGTGCAGACCGTTAACGGAACCACCGCTCTGCTGGATTCTGAGGCTGGGCCCCTGCATGGCCGCAACCCTTTCAAATTGCAGCCTGGAGAGCCTGCTGTCGCCTTTCTCCGCCCAGAGTCCATTTCATTTGATAATAAAGATGCGCCCTGCACCAATTCACTGGGCTGCAGAATAGTAAAATGGAGTTTTGAGGGTGCCTATATTACCATGGTTGTTCGAACCGGTGTGGATAAGAAAATAACGGTGAGATTAAACAACAGTGGTTCTAGTCTTGATCTTCAGGAAGATAAGAAGGTGACTATTTCATTCGATCCGGGCAATTTCCTGCTACTGGCGGACAGGGAGCGGGAAGGTGTTTAGGCTCATCAGTGAACCGCTGAAAATATTCGGCGGCATCGGTACCGCGTATATTTTTCTGGCGGTGGGGGTCTGGTTGTTTTTTCTGGTTATCATACCACAAGTGATCATGATTGATTACTCCCTGCGCCCCGTATTGCCGCTGCGGGATATCGGTGGTCCCAAAGATATCTGGACCCTGGAACACTATGTACAGATAGCCGGCAATTCCCTGCATCGTACTATCTTTGCGAAAACTATCTGGTCAAGCCTTTTGGTAACCTTTTTCGCTCTTCTCATTTGCTATCCGATTTCCTATTACCTGGCACAGGTAGTCAAACGCACTACTCTGGGATGGCTGATGATGGCATTGATCATCCCGTACTGGATAAATGAGCTCCTGCGCTTGTTTGCCTGGCAGATAATACTTGCAGACAGTGGTGTTCTCAACCAGGTTATGCTGTGGTTATCACTCATCAGCGAGCCTGTTAATTTTCGGGCAGGAAATGGTGCGGTTATTGTCGGTATGGCCTACGCATATATTCTTTTCATGGTTTTTCCTCTATTTAATGCAATCGAGAGTCTCGACCGCAACCAGATCGAAGCGGCTCGCGATCTTGGTGCATCCTGGATACGCATTCATCGGCGCATTGTCATACCTCACGCCAAACCTGGGATTGCAACAGGGTGCATCATGACATTCATGCTGGCTGCCGGCACCATTGCCGCTCCGCAGCTCCTCGGAAGCCCTTCGAGCTTCTGGTTCACGGAAATCATCTATAATAACTTTGAAACAGCTAACTGGAATCAGGGTGCTGCCTATGCCGCGACACTGGCAGGTTTATGCCTGCTCTTTGTTTTTGTGATGCTCAGAGTTTTCCGGGTCAGTCTCAAGGAGCTTGGTCGATAATGTCTTCCCAAAGAATTATAAATATCGTCTCTTCTCTGTATCTGATTCTATTCTTTGCCTATCTTTTCCTGCCTCTTATCTTTATGAGCGTAGTAGCTTTCAACAGCAGTACTATACCTCAGGTTTCGCCATGGGAAGGATTCACTCTGAGCTGGTTTATCGAACTCTATCACGACAAGCAGATGTGGGATGCTCTGACAAACAGCATAATCGTCGGAATAGCGGTTGTCTGCGTTTCCGTTCCTATAGGCATGGCGGCGGCTCTTCTACTGACCCGACTGCAGTTTAAGGGCAGGGACGTGGTCTATGCTGTTTTTGTTTCTCCTATTCTTACACCGGGAATAATTCTGGGTATCTCAACCTTTCTTTTCTGGGACAGGGCTTTTGCCGTGTCAGGAGGTTTATGGACTGCGGTCATGGCTCAGTCAACCTTTATCAGCTCATACTGCATGCTATTGATTCTGGCACGCATTCAGCGTTTCGATCAGGCTCAGGAAGAAGCAGCTTTTGATCTGGGTGCAAGCCATCAGCAGGTTTTCTGGAAGGTGACTATCCCTTTTCTTCGTCCGGCTATCTTTTCCAGCATGGCTCTTGCCTTTATGCAAAGTTTTGAAAACTATAACACCACACTCTTTGCGATCGGCTTTGATCAGACCTTACCTATCTATATTGGAACGAAACTGAGAGTCTTTATAAGCCCGGCGATGAATGCACTGGCGGTTATATTCATAGTTGTCAGCATTGCCGGTGCTTTCCTCTGGCAGTATGCCTCAAGAAAGGAAGCGCGAAGGTAGCGGCCACCCAGTTTCTCGGTTCTGACTGCGGCAAGCGGTAAACTTTGCGAATGCCTTTACTAAGTTCTTCTTTAATGATACATTATTTTCACGGTACCTTAGGCTGATAAACGGGCAAAACCAGTAGTCATTCGATGCACCAAACTATCATTTGCCTTCCCCTTACGATCTGTTGGGCAATCTGATTGAAAGACACAACGACCGTTCTCGCGCTTCATCCTTATGGTCGCCAATGTGTCAAATACAATTTGACGTACAATCCTTGGGTGCCGGCGAACCATTTGGTAAACCGGAAGGAGTGTTGGATGAGAACAAAATATGATTTACAAAAGGACGATGTGAATGAGAGGTTTTCCATTAACATCGCCATTATGGGCGGCGGCCGGAACTGCAGTTTTTTGCTCGACCTGATTAAGGAAACTCCCTCTTCTCTTTTTGACATCAAAATACTGGGGGTGTGCGATAAAAATCCCAATGCAGAGGGGATGTTGCTGGCCGAACAGATGGGGATATATACCACCGACAATCTCTCTGATTTACTGAAAATCGACCAGCTTGACAGTGTCCTGGAATTGACCGGTAAACGGCAGGTGCTCCTTGAAATCATCCATTTACGACCCAAGGGCGTCGGTGTTCTAGAGTTTAAAGATAACAGGATAGTGCGCAACTTCGTCAGTATGATAAGCAGACGGCTTGAGGCAACCGAACAGAAGCTCAGTGCCGAGAAGACACTTACCAACTTATTGATCCGGCAGAGCACGACCTCGATTGTCTTTATCAATACGGATTTCACCATTGACTATGCCAATGACGCCTATCTTCAGACGGTGAAAATGCCTAAGGATGAGGTCGTCGGTGCCCATTGCTATAAAATTTCCCATGGACTGAACACGCCCTGTTCGAGTGCCTTTCCCGGGGTGAAGTGCCCCATGCTTGAAACAATGAGGACCGGCAAGGATGTTCATGTGATACATGACCATCCGGGACCGGACGGTCGGCGGATGTACTGCGACCTGACCACCTATCCAATCAAAGATGATGCCGGAGAAGTCACACAGGTGATCGAGTTCTGGCGGGATGTTACTACTGAATTTTCGGATCGATGGACCAAGAAGGCCAAAGAGTTCGAATCAAATATTCAACAGATGATTCAGGAAGACCGGATGATATCTCTGGGCAAGTTGGCGGCAAGCGTTGCTCATGAAATCAACAACCCTATCCAGGGCCTTTTGACCTTCTGCGGCTGTATGCAGGATATCTTGAGTACCGGCCCCCCGGCAGAGGAGTCGCTGGAGGAATTCAAAGGCCACCTGCAGCTCATGTCGAGGGAATTGGAGCGTGTGGGGGGAATCGTCTCTGGACTGCTTTCATTCGCCAGGGAGAAGGGGGTGGAATATACCCAAGTGGATGTAAACAGGGCCGTGGAGGCGGCTCTCTCTCTGACCCGCCATAAGATGAAACTTGGGAATATAAGACTGATCGCAGAATTAAATCCGACCCCGATCATGGTTGTAGGGGATATCAACCAGCTTCAGCAATGCTTTCTGAACTTGATATTCAACGCCATTGATTCCATGCCTGAAGGAGGGGAGCTGTCGGTGAGATCCCGGATGGATGGAACAGCGAAAAAGGCCTGCTTCAGTATCCGCGACTCCGGCTATGGGATCCCGGAAGATATCAAGAATAATCTGTTCGATCCTTTTTTCACCACAAAGGATGTGGGAAAAAGCACGGGATTGGGACTCTCTATTGTCTACGGGGTTGTCAAAAATCACAGAGGGACCATAAAAGTCGACAGCCGGGAGAACGAAGGCACCACGTTTACTCTGACCTTTCCCGTGATTTCTTACGATGACCAAAATATTTAAAGGGTGAGATCATGGAACCTAAATTGAGACTCATGATTGTGGACGACGAGCTGATTGTCCGGGAATCTCTTTTGTATTGGTTTAGAAAATACGGTTATGAAATAGAGACGGCAGCCTCCGGAGCAGAGGCATTGGAAAAGATAGAGCAAAAGCCTTTTCAACTCTTGTTCGTAGATATTAAAATGCCGGGAATGGATGGTCTTGAACTGCTTGAAAGAGTAAAAAAAGAATATCCGGATACCCTGGTTGTTATTATTACCGCTCACGGTTCTATTGAAAGTGCGGCCAGAGCCATGCGTGCCGGTGCCAGCGACTACTTGCTGAAACCATTTAAACCGGACCAGCTCTCTCTGGTGATGGAGAAAATATTAAGTCAGCAGAAGATTGCCTCGGACTACCATTATGTCAAAGGATGTCTGGATCAGATCACCCGGTTTGACAATATCATCGGCCAGTCCCCACCCATGGAAAAATTATATACGTTAATCCTGGAGGTGGCCCAGAGTGATGCATCCATATTAATCACCGGGGAAACCGGTACCGGCAAAGAATTGGTGGCAAAGGCCATCCATGCCAAAAGTCTCAGGGCGCAACATCCATTTATTGCCATCAACTGCGGCGCTCTGCCGGATACGCTCATGGAGAGTGAATTGTTCGGGCATAAAAAAGGGGCCTTCACCGGAGCAGACCATTCCAGAAAGGGTTTTCTGGAAGTGGTTTCCGGCGGCACCCTCTTCCTGGATGAAATCGGGGATATCAGTGCAAAAATGCAGGTGGACCTGCTTCGGGCCCTGGATGACAAGACAATCTTCAATGTCGGCAGCGAAATCCCAATTAAAGTGGATTTCCGCCTGATTTCGGCTACTCGGAAAGACCTTGAAAAATGTATCCAGCAAGGAGAATTCAGGGAAGACTTCTTTTATCGTATTAATGTAATCAGGGTTCACCTGCCTCCCTTGCGGGAACGGAAAGATGATATTCCTCTTCTTGTAGATCATTTCATGGAAAAGTACAGCCATGAAACCACAAAGCATGTAGACAGGATAAAATCGGATGCCATTGCTCTCTTAACCTCCTATGATTGGCCCGGAAACGTCAGGGAACTGAAAAATGTCGTAGAGCGGGCCGTTGTTTTGAGTAAATCCCGGACACTTACCGTTGAGGACTTCTCCTTTCTCAGGCCGGCACATACATCCCAATCCACACCCCAGACATTAAAAGAAGTAGAGGAGGCGCATATTCTCAAAGTACTTGATGAGCAGAACTGGCAGATCACCAGGTCGGCAGAAATTCTTGGCATTAACCGCGTCAGCCTCCATAAAATTATTAAACGGAGCAACTTGAAAAAACGGGCATGAAAGAACATATCGGAGTGGTTCCGTTGGGGGAAGAAGTGCCGGCACTGGCTCTTGAGGTGATAGCAGCTAATATCACGGAGTATTACAAGTGGCCGGCTGATATCCTGCCTTTGGAGCCTGTTCCCGAGTCTGCCTTTGATGAGGTCCGGATGAAGTATAATGCCGGCATCCTTATCAATATGCTTGATGCGTTGGATTTTGGCGGATATTCCAAGATTGTGGCTGTAATCTCCCGCGATATGTTTATTCCGATTTTCAACTATGTGTTCGGCCAGGCAGTGCAGGGCGGTCACCTGGCTTTGATATCACTCTATAGGCTGAACAGGAACGCTGACGGATCAACACCATCGACTTCCCTTATTTTTGAGAGGGCGGCCAAGCTCGCTCTTCACGAACTGGGCCACCTGTTCAACCTGTTCCATTGTAATGAAACCAAATGCATCATGCACTTTTCAGGAGTGATTGAAGACCTGAACACCATTCCATTTTACCTGTGCCGGGACTGTGCAAGACGGTTGCCGCGCAGCCCGGATTTCTCATGAGCATTGTGTCAATTTTCATAAATATAATGACATTACAATATGTTCGAGCAGTATTCTTTTAGATGAAAAGCATACACAATGTTCACCGAAGGCCAGCCGATCTTACCATGCCCGGAGTTTCACTTCATTCGCTTACCTGCAGCGTTGCCGAAGCAAGGTGCATGGAACTATAGCGCCTTGCTTCGTGCCTCGCATCCACGGCAACCTCGGCTGGTGAAAAATCCGGGCTAAGATTCCCTCACTTCTTTTTACTTCCTAAAAAGGTTTCTGCAAGGCGGTCCCAGCCAATTTCAGGAAAGTTTGCATATATGTCATCCACCGGCTCGCCGCCAGCCGCAGCCAGATTCTGGTATTCGGGTCCGATCAGGCGCAGTAGTTTCTGGCTCTCTTTATCTGTCCATTTAAGGCTGTCTTTCCCATAATAAAGTCCCCTGAGATTCAGTTTGGGCATTTTGGGTTCAACGATACAGAGCCACCCCTCATTGTAAGGATCATCATGAACAATTTCCGGATGTTCTTGTACTCTGTTGTTGATTGCCAGCACCGTCCCGGTAACGGGAGATTTTACTTCAGCTTCTTTATCTGCGCGGGAGAAAGTAATTCCGGCCTGGTCTTTTTTCAGCTTAGCGCCCAGGGCCGGGAGGGTAATATTTGATGGAGAACCGAAGAGCTTGACCATGAAGTCGTCAAAGCCGATTTTTATCCTGCCGCCGTGTTCAAATCGGGCCCAGGTATGCCCCTTGTGATAGTAATACTCGTCGGCCAGAAGGTAGCCTGATGATTTCAAACAGGCGTTTCTTTCATTTCTAAAATCCATGTCCTCATCATCGAGCATCTGGTCATAGGCGCAATGATTACATTCATAATTATTCACACAGACCTTGTGCGCCCGAACCCGTCCGGTGAGTACATGGCGGCAGGGGATGTTTGTCCAGTCATAGATGTTTGTCACATTATTTGCCCACCCGGACCTAGATTTTTTAGAGTCAGCATTGACGGTCTTCTGCATGGCCCTGTCAAAGGGGCAGGTTCGGCAGTCGTACACATTGTCGCACACCCTAAACTGTACGATTCCTGCCTTCGACCAGATGCATTCGTCTTCAAGTACCTGGAATCCTTTGACGACGTTTTTCTGTGTTTTGCCTTTGGTGATGTTTTTTTGTTTATCCATTGCCATTTTGACCTCCATTGAATCTGTTGGATAGTTTTTCATTCAGTTTAGAACCAGGCTGTCTAACGAGGCAGTCCGGCTTTATATCACTCTACAGGTTGAACAGGAACACCGTTGGATCAACACCATTGATTTCACTGGTTCTCGCGATGGTGGCCAAGCTCGATCTTCTTGAACTTGGCCGTCTGTTCAACCTGTTTCGTTGCAGTAAAAGACGATGTATCATGCACTTTCGGGGTGTTGTTGGGGATCTGAACCCCAATTCATTTTCCCCCTGCCGGGACCGCTCAAGACGGTTGCCGCGGCAGGATTTTCTCATTTCTTCGTACTTCCGAGAAAAGTTTTCACGAGGCGGTCCCATCCAATATCTGGAAAGCTTGCATAGATATCATCCACCGGCTCGCCACCAGCTGCAGCCATGTTCTGGTAGTCAGGTCCGATCAACTGCAGGAGCCTCTGGCTCTCTTTATCTGTCCATTCAAGGCTGTCTTTTCCATAATAAAGGCCCTTGAGGTTCAGTTTGGGCATTTTGGGCTCAACGATACAGAGCCATCCCTCATTGTAAGGATCATCATGAACGATTTCCGGATGCTCCTTGACGTTGTTGTTGATAGCCAGCACAGTCCCTGTAATGGGAGAGCATACTGTAGCTTTGTTACCAGAGCGGGAAAAAGTAAATCCGATGTGGTCTTTTTTCAGTTTAGCGCCCAGAGCCGGGAGGGTAATATCTGATGGGGAACCGAAGAGCTTGACCATGAAGTCGTCAAAGCCGATTTTTACACGACCGCCATGTTCGAACCGGGCCCAGGTATGCCCCTTGTGATAGTAATACTCTTCGGCCAGAAGGTAGCCCGATGACTTCAGACTGGTGGTTCTTTCGTCCCGGAAATCCATGTCTTCATCATCGAGCATCTGGTCATAGGCGCAATGATTGCATTCATAATTGTTGACACAGACCTTGTGTGCCTGGACCCGCCCGGTGAGCACATGACGGCAGGGGATGCTTGTCCAATCATAAATGTCCTTCACATTATCCGCCCACCCGGATCTCAGCTTTTTAGACTCTGTATTGACGCTTTTCTGCATGGTCCAGTCATACGGACACGTCCGGCAGTCGTAGACATTGTCGCACAGTCCGGAATGAACCATTCCCACTTTCGACCAGATGCATTTGTCTTCAGATGTCTGGAACCCTTTGACGATGTTTCTCTGATGTGTGAATAACATTTCGCCCTCCTTTTACCCGTTGGGTAATGTTACCTGATTGGTAGTTACCCAAAGTATTGCAACCCCGGTGCCACAAGAAATAAAAAGAAAAAAAACACAATATAAACAGTTAAAACAGTTTCTTATGGATTTTAATGAAAAATGCTAAAAACAGAGTACAAAAGATTACCGGGGAAGATGTAGCATTTTGCTACATTGTGGAGTCGATCTTTGAGGGATGCCAGGGCAAAAGTACTATGGGCAGGCGGCTTTGATAGGTGTTGCCAGAAGCTACTCTCCTGTAGCGTCTTTGTAACCTCTGCAGGAGCAAACAGGTTTAAACTCACTTCAACGGATATTTGCTATGAATCAGTATCATTGGTGCTCTCTTCTCGCAGTATGCCTCCAAGAAGGAAGCAAGAGGGGCATTGGGATTAGTATTTAAGGGTGTTGGGGAAAGACGATATTGGGCTGTAGCGTCTCTTCCATGGCCATGGCGAGCAGGGTCAGAAGGTCAAGAGGTAAATACCGGCAACGGCTATCATTGCACCGATTACGGCACGTCCAGATACATGTTCTTTATGAAGGAAATAGGAGAAGGGGATGATACAGATCGGTACCAGGGAAAAGATGGTTGAAGCGACACCTGTTGTCAGGTAGTGCAGGGCAAGAAGGGCAAGAGAAACACCGACAAACGGCCCGGTTATTGCGCCTATTGATGAAAACAGCATAGCTTTTTTATCACGCATTGCGGATTGGACGTTTATCCATCTGTGAGTTATGGTAAAGAACAGCAGAAAGCACACAAATGATGCGATTACGCGAATTTGTGTGGCGGCAAATGGATCGAGATAGCCGGTTTCCGTCTGCATGCCGGCTTTGCTCAGCACCATGCCGCAGGCCTGACCAAGCATGGCCAGCAGGCCAAAGACAACTCCGGCAAAGGTTATGTCTCGCTGGGTTCTCTGCCGTATTATTTTAGAACTGCTGTTGCGTTCAAAAATTACCAGGGAGACGCCGGAAAGGGTTACAGCAATGCCGAGCCACTGATGCAGCATATACTGTTCCTTGAGAAATATCCAACCGATAACTGCAGCTGTCGGTGCGGCAAGGCTGTGCAGCAGCATGGCGACCCTGGGGCCTATTTCTATCAGCGCTTTAAATAGAAAAATATCTCCAATAAAAAAACCTACAACTCCTGAGAGGCTGAGAAGAATCCATGCCCGGCCGGGGAAATCCATGGGAACGGGACTACCGTCCCTCAAGAAAAGAAAAAGGCTGAAGAGGAGAAAAGCAACTCCAATTCGAATAATATTGACGGGTGTAGGACCAACTCTTTTTGATGCTGCTTCGAAAAACTGAACACTGATGGTCCAGCATAAAACAGTGGCGCCGGCGACGAGTAAACCTGTAAGGGACATAGTTTCTTTATCTGTCTGGTAGTTGGAAAACGTGGTCTTTATCCCTGGTTGTGGAAAATAGTGCAGGAACCCTATCAATAACGGGGAATAATTAGCTGGAACACATTAAGAAAACAAGGGAAATCTGATATCCTTATAAAATAGTTTCTGATTACCCCTAAAGATCAGCAAGCCCTATGGGGCAGGATCACTCTTTTCACGGGACGCCATAAACCCTTCCATGGGGGCTTGACTGCAGCCGTCCTGGCTGCAGACACCCG